>CAZWCH010000111.1:0-1502 GCA_964632925.1 uncultured Candidatus Peribacteria bacterium | reverse complement strand
AACGAGCGAGGGTGAGGGGACTACGAAAGAGCCCACCCTTACGGGTGGTCTCGGTGGGCAGTCCTTCGGCCTGCCCGGTTTTTCCTTCGCACTAGGCCAGATGATCGAAGACACCATTCTTGACGTCTTCGCGGATCTCCTCGACCTCATCGAGTTCGCCATCAACGACAGTGGCAGTGGCAACCATCTCAGCCATCCGCCTCTCCTCCGGCGACTCGCCGACCGGGTAGGTGCTGGCACCCTTCGGGGGCGGGATGTCCCCATCCTTGAGAGCGATTCCGACTTCGGTGCCATCGGCCATCGTGATGGCGACAGCCGACGGGATCACCTCGTTCAGGCAATCAACGTCGACGTCGGCTCCGCTGGCCCGGAGCTGAGCGACCAACTCCCGGAGAAGGGGGGGCATGAGGAGCTTCGCCGCCTCCTTCTTGTCGGTGACGAGCCGGCCGCGGAGGAACTTCCGCGGGCCGACTTTGAGCGGGAAGCCGTCGAGTCGCTCGATCGGCTCGCCGTCTTCCGTGACGACGTCCTTGAGCAGGGTGTATTCCCGCTCGTAGATGGTTCCCACCGGCGGCTCGTCCGGACGCTCTTCGAGGGGATACCCACGGTCGATCTGCCGCCCAGCGAAATCGAAGTACCCGACGAACTCATGCGTCGCCGCCTCGATCAACACCTTCTTGGCCATAGCCAACTCCTTTTGTCCTAGATGCGAAGGAACGAAATGCCAAGCCACGCGGCCGGGCAAACCTTTCGTCCCAACCGCACGCTAGACTATGGATACCATACTTTACTTTTTGCAAAAGTCAATGGTAACTGGCCGCAAAAACACACGCACACAGAGACTAGTGAGAATATCTCGTAAAAACACCCTCTCCCTTCGAAGGGAGAGGGTAGGGTGAGGGTTGTATTCTTTCAAGCCCTCTCCCTGGCCCTCCCCTATGCTCTCCATCGTCTCCACCCCAATCGGCAATCTCGGCGACATCACACTCCGCGCCATCGAAACACTGAAAGAATGCGACGCCGTCGTCTGCGAAGACACGCGGGTCACGGGGAACCTCCTCACACAGCTCGGCATCCCGAAAAAGGAATTCATCAGCTTCCATAGCTACAGCGATCCGCACAAACTCGACGCCATCCTCCGGCGTCTCGAGGCAGGACAGCACCTCGCCCTCGTCAGCGACGCCGGCACCCCTGGCATCTCTGACCCCGGCTATACCCTCCTATCACGCATAGTACAGGAACAAGAACACCGAAAATCCCTGAGCCATCCGGCTCGAACGCAGCGCGAAGCAGCTTCGGAATTCTTCGCGCAAGAGAGAGCCAGGATGGCGAAGGGTGACAGCGTGAATGGCTTCCGTATGACACCTATCCCAGGCCCTGCCGCCTTCCTCGCTGCCCTAAGCGCCTCCGGCCTCCCCGTCAACCAATTCCTCTACCTCGGCTTCCTTCCTATCAAAAAGGGACGGCAGACGCTGCTGCGATCTCTCCAAACAGAAGAGCGA
>CAZWCH010000110.1:0-1557 GCA_964632925.1 uncultured Candidatus Peribacteria bacterium | reverse complement strand
AACGACCATCGGAAACGATAAGTTGCAGTCCCGCTCCGGCCACACAGAGAGAAAGAACGAAAGAGAATGCAAGCACGGAGAGGGGGAACAGTGAAAAGCCGAGGAAGAGCAGAAAAAATGCCGCGCTATAACGCATCAGGAGAGAACGATGGTCGGTCGCCGGCACGATGCTTGCGAGAACGATCGGTCCAAGCCCAAGGGCAACAGCAAGGAGGAGCAGGAGAACAAGCACAAGGAAGGCCGACAGGAGGAAAAACGGCAGGAATGCAGCGAGAATGAGCGCTCCTGCGGCAAGGAACGCGAGAAAGCCGCGGACGGCGCTCGAAAGCGGCGCAGCACGGATCGCATCCTGAAGCCGCAGCACCTCGCGATGGCGCAGGAGAATGAAGAGCGCGCCGATGACCCAGAGCGAGAGGAACGGCGCCAGCCGCACACGCGGGAGCGGTACCCGGAGGAAAAACCGCGCCCAGTCTTCCGACGAAAGGAGCTTACCCACGACACGCGGCGGTGCATCCGGAACACTGACGACAGCGCCGGGCCGGACGGACAGCCGCAACGTCCCACGGATGACCGTCCCCGGATTGAGCGTAAAAGCGCTCCTCGCCAGAACGACGACGTCGCTGTCGTACGTGCCGGAAAGGATCACGGTGTCGCCCAGAACATAGACCAGCTTCCCGAAGCGGCCGCGGAGATCGACCGTCGCTCCAACGACAGTGGCAACATCGCCGATACGCGCATCCGGTGCGACGGTTACCGTCCCGCCTGCACCAAGGAAGTGCCCGCGAATCTCCCCCGCGATCGCCACGCGCCCCGCAATGACCCGCGCGTCATCCAGGAGCAACCCGTTGATCCGGAGTGTCCTGCTGAGAGTTGTGAGGTCCCCTCCGAGGAAACCATCGACCGTGATATCGCGCCCCACGGCCATCAGGTCTCCCTGAAGATTTTCCGCACGCACCGACCGACCGACGATGTGGGCGTCTCCGGACCCGCTCACCGTCACCTGCGATCCGATGCGATAGAGAGCAACCGGCGATGCGGCGGACACAGAAAGAGGAACCACAAGGAGCAAGCCAGTGAAGAATATGTGCAGAATCATGGCACAGTGGGCAATCGGCGCTCGTAGACGTCCAACAAGCCGATATTGCGACGGAAAATGTAGGTGCGCTTGATGAAGGGACGCAATTCTTCACACAGCGCGCAGGGCGGCACAGCATCGATGTCCGACGACGGAGGATCGAGGAATATATAGCGCGACGCGAGTTGATCGATCTGCCGTTCGATCGCACGCACTTCCCACATGAGCGCGACGGTGCGCTGGTACGGGAGGGAGAGGGCATTCGTGGAGTCGAGGGCCCAGAGATGGAGGAAATCCTGCTGGGAAAGGATCAGCGGGCGGGCGGGGGCCGGAACGAGCGCGCGGATTTTCTCCGCAGTGCGGACGTAGCGATCCGCAGGAAGCGGGAAACCGGCGAAGCGCGGATCGGCTTGTTCCGTCCCAGTGTGCAGAAAAAGCACCGGCGAAGCCCAACGCTTCAGGAGCACATCGCGCGCCATCGC
>CAZWCH010000109.1:0-1566 GCA_964632925.1 uncultured Candidatus Peribacteria bacterium | reverse complement strand
TCACGACACATAGGACGGAGGAGTGCAGAACCATTCGGCACGAAGACGACTTCTGGAGCCTCCCCGTCTCCTACCGACCGTCCCTGCGACACTATCGCTGCCTCTTCGCGCCACGTGTCTCCCGGATGCTCCGCGCGATCATGGCGGAAATCCGCCCCGACGTCGTCCACGCCCACAACACTCATACCTACCTCACGTACGACGCGCTTCGCGTTGCACGCAGATACACACCAAAGGTCTTTTTGACGCTCCACGACGTCATGAGCTTTGCCTACGCACGACTCGCGACTGCCCGCTACCTCGCATCGGAAGGCCGCTCCGTCCGCACGACCCCGCTCGATCACATCCACCAGGCCGGGCTCCAGTGGAATCCGGTCCGGAACGTCTGGATCCGCCGGATGCTCCGGCACAGCGTCTACGGCTGCATCGCCGTAAGCGCCTGCCTCGCCAGCGCGCTCCGCGCGCATGGACTTCCTGTCGCGCAGGTGATTCATCACGGTATCGACGTATCGCAATGGAAGGCGGCACCGGAGGATGTTGACGCGTTCCGCGGGCGCTACGGCCTCCGAAACCGCAAGGTCCTCCTCTTTGGAGGACGCATCAGCATCGACAAAGGCATGGTCCCGCTGCTGCGCGCTCTCGATAGGATCCGCCGAGAGTTGCCGTCTATCGCCCTCCTCGTCGCCGGCGAGCGGGAACGATTCGCGGGCATGATCGCCGCCGCCGGGGCGCCGGCGGATCTCCTGCACAGCGTCGTCGTGACGGGGTGGCTTCCACAGGGAGAGATGCGCTGCGCCTACGCGGCGGCGGACGCCGTGACGACGCCATCCCTCTGCCTCGACACCTTCAACCTTATGAACCTCGAGGCCATGGCCGCAGGAAAACCCGTCGTCGGGACCATCTTCGGCGGCACGCCGGAAATTCTCCTGGACGGCGTCACGGGCTTCGTGCGCAACCCCCTCAATCTCCCCGCATACACGGACGCTCTCCTGACACTCCTCCAAAACGAGCCGCTTGCGCAGGCCATGGGAAAAGCAGGACGAGAGCGCGCGACGGAGCATTTCACTCTCGATAAACAAGTGGAAAAATATCTGGCGCTCTTCCAAGAGAAGCCATGCTCGTAAAACTCCTCCTTGCGCCTCCGTTTATCTGGACACTGTCGCAGAAAATTTTCGGATGCGACGAGCAGAAAAAGGCCCTCTACCGCTCGGTGTTTCCCGCACCCCTCAAACTCCTCGACTTCGGCTGCGCCAACGGAAATACGTTCGACGCATTCAGGGATTTCGACTACTGCGGCATAGATATCGATGAGCGCTTGATCCGTCATGCAAAGAAAACATTCGCCGAATATCATAATGCGCACTTCGTCTGCGCGGACATTCTCAAGCGCCCATTCCCGGAAAAAACGTTCGACGCCATCCTTTTCGGAACAACCGGGCACCACCTGGAAGATGCCCTCTTCATAAATATCATTCAAGCATTGGGGGAAATGCTCCGCAACGGCGGGTCGCTCCACTTCTTCGACACAATCCGCGCGCCGGGAGAGGAGTCGTGGCTCCTGCGCTT
>CAZWCH010000108.1:0-1582 GCA_964632925.1 uncultured Candidatus Peribacteria bacterium | reverse complement strand
AGAATATCCTGCATCACCTCCAGGGAGAATTTGGCAAGCTCCAGACCGGTCGGGCATCCGCGTCGCTCGTGGAGCATATCGATATCGAGGCGTACGGCTCCCGCCAACAGCTGAAAACCCTCGCAGGTATCGCCGTGCAAGATGCCAGAACGCTCGTCACACAGCCGTGGGATACCGGCCTTCCGGCGGATAACGAGCGGGCCATTCAAGCAAGCCCGCTACGCGACTCACCCCTCCATGCCGGCGCGGTGCTCCGCATCAACCTCCCACCGCCGACGGAAGAACGCCGGGAACAACTGAAAAAAACCGTCGCCGCCATCGCGGAAAACGCGCGCATCGCCCTTCGACAAGCCCGCCAAAAAGCGCACGATGCGATAAAAGTGGAAAAAGAAGAAGACGTGAAGCGCACGCTGGAGCGCGAACTCCAGAGAGAACTCGACAAGGCGAATGAGCTCATTGACGAAGGCCGAAAACGGAAGGAGGAGGAAGTGATGAAGGTATGACCATTGCCGTTCTCTCTTTCCCCGGCATGAACTGCGAAGTGGAGACGCTACGCGCTCTCCGCAGAAACGGCGTCGCGGCGTCGCTCGTGCGATGGAACGAATGCCGCGAACTCCTCGCGCAGGCGGACGGCTTCATCCTCCCCGGCGGCTTCAGCTACGAGGACCGCGGGCGGGCGGGGATGGTCGCAGCGCGCGATGCGGTCATGACATTCCTCGCGGGAGAAGCGGCGAGAGGTAAAGTGATCATCGGCATTTGCAACGGCGCGCAGATCCTCGTCGAGAGCGGACTCCTCCCGCTCGGCGACGGCCTCCGCATGGCCCTCGCAAAAAATGCCGGACAGGCTGGGACTTCGGATTTTCGCAACGAGTGGATTTGGATCAGACGGACCTGCCAAAAAGGTCGTTGCGCGGGATCGGATGTTGATGAGATCCTCCATCTCCCCATCGCTAATGGAGAAGGACGATTCCTGACACGCGATCCCGATGTTCCAAGGGAGCTCCGGGACCGCGATCTCATCGCGTTCTCCTACTGCGACGCTGACGGCAACGTGTCCGACGCATTCCCGGTGAACCCCAACGGTTCTCTCTTCGGCATTGCCGGCCTCTGTAACCCAGCGGGGAACATTCTCGCCCTCATGCCGCACCCCGAGAGAACAAGGAACGGAGACCCGTTCTTCCAATCCCTCCATAAGTGGCTTACAAAGCCCCATCCGAAGATTCTCTCACCATCCACGGAAAAACTCCTCCAAGCAACCCCTCACCCTAACCCTCTCCCACCGGGAGAGGGGATTCCTTGTACAGAGATCTTCATCGACACCATCATCACCAATAACGAAGAACACACGGTCGAGGCCGCTCTCCGTAAGGTTCATCCCGGCGTTTCCCTTAAGCAATTTCGCTACATCGCCCTCCAAGAAGGAAGTCCACGCGATGTCCTCTGCAACATCGCGCTCTTCAATCCCCACAGAGACATTGCCTTCGTGCGGAGCGGGGAACGGTGGTTCCATTGGAAGAGCGCGACGCAATTCCTGGAGCCCCTCGACGCAACCGGGCGCTTTGCCGGCACGATGCTCCTTCGC
>CAZWCH010000107.1:0-1589 GCA_964632925.1 uncultured Candidatus Peribacteria bacterium | reverse complement strand
CGTTCCCGTTGCCATGCCTACCTCGGAGATTCGGGTGGAAGATTTGCCGTTTTAATCCCCCATGTCTCCCGATCGCGCCACCGCGCTTCCGTCGACTCGGACCGAAGAAATATTTCTTCCCATCACGCTCCGTCAGAGCATCATCGATGCGGCGATGGGTGCGCTTGAGGATATCGGTATCGCGCTCGATCATGAGGAGGCGCTGGCGCTCTTACATGGAGCGGGCGCGCGGGTGGAGGGCCGACGGGTGCACATCCCGCGGATACTGGCAGAACGGATGCTTGCGAGCGCACCTCCGCGCATCTGCGTGTATGACCGGGAAGGGAGACCGGCGATGGACATTGGTGGAGACCGCGTCCACTTCACTCCGGGGTCCGCGGCACTCCACATCCTCGATCCGCTCATGCAGGAAGCACGGATACCTACAACCGCGGATCTCGTCGACTTCGCGCGACTCACGGACGCGCTTCCGTTTTTCACTGCGCAGAGCACCGCCCTCGTCCCCGGTGATGTGCCGTCCGAAATCGCCGATAGCTACCGCCTCGCCATGGCCCTCCTCCACTCCGGAAAGCCCATTGTCACGGGGACCTTCCGCGGGGAAAGCTTTGCCGTTATGTGCGACATGCTTGCGATCGTCGCCGGCAGCAGGGAGAAACTGAAGGAAAAGCCGCTTGCCATCTTCGATTGCTGCCCAAGCTCGCCGCTCAGCTGGTCGGCGGATCAGGCGCAGACGCTCATCAACTGTGCGCGGGCGGGAATCCCAGCAGAGATCGTCCCGGCGCCACTCGCCGGCGTCACTGCCCCCGTAACCATCAGTGGCGCAGTAACCCAGCACTGCGCGGAGACGATGAGCGGGATCGTCCTCCACCAGTGCGCGCAGCCGGGAGCACCTGTTATTTACGGCGGGTGCGCTATGGGACTCGACATGCGTCGCGGAACGCCGCTCACGGGAGCCGCGGAGACGATGATCCTCCAGGGTGCCTGCGCGGAGGTGGGGAAACACATGGGACTCCCGACCCACGGGTACTTCGCCCTCAGCGACGCCCTGGTTCCGGATTACCAGGCGGGGATGGAGACCATCGCGGGCGCCATCGTCGCGGCGCGCATCGGCATCAACAACATCGCGGGGCCCGGCATGCTCGCATGCATCAACTGTCAGAGTCTTGAGAAACTTCTCCTCGATCATGAAGCCTGCGGCCTTGCCCTACGTCTCCGTGACGGCATCCGTGTGCGCGAGGACCCCTCCCTCATGCTTCCCATCATCCGAGATGGCATCGCACAGGGTGAGTTCCTCTCCCTCCCGCACACCCGCCAGTGGTTCCGCATGGAGTCCCCGCGCCCGAACGCCGCCATCGAACTTGCCAGTGTACGGGACCGTGTTCGTTCACTCCTTGTCGCGCACCACTCTTCGTGGGAATTAGAGGGGAGCAAAGCCGCGGCTCTCCTTGAGTGCATGCGGCAAGAAGCGCAACGATTCGGGATGGATCGCCTCCCCGAACCATCCGGCTCTCGTTTGCGCGATTGAATCCGAACCGCATCGCGACTGCACTCGAGCCGGATGGTTCAGCGTTTAAAAAACTGCCGATCCA
>CAZWCH010000106.1:0-1634 GCA_964632925.1 uncultured Candidatus Peribacteria bacterium | reverse complement strand
TCAAACGCTCTCCAGAGTTCTTGCACGATTCAAACATGTACGCTACAATGTACAGGTATGAAAACCGTGTCCGCGACCGACGCGAGAAGCCACCTCTTCGATCTCATTGCACAGGCAGGGAAACCCGGCTCTGTCATAACGATCAAACATCGGGATCTCCCCGATGTTGTCCTGATGTCCATCGATGAATTTGAGGGCTGGCAGGAGACATTGGAGGTTATGTCCGATCCTGCACTCATGCGGGATATCCGTGTGGCCATGCAGGAGCGCGCAACAGTCCCGCTGGAGGATCTGGAGCGGAGGGAGCATGCTAGGGCTGATGTACGCCGTCGTTCTCAAAAAAAGGGCCGAAAAGCAGTACGGAAGGCTTCCAGAACACGATAGGAGGAGAGCGCTCTCGGCTCTCCAGGGCTTGCGCCAAGATCCCTGGCAGGGGAAAAAGCTCGAGAGTGATCTCGAGGGGTTTTATGCCATTCGTGTGTGGCCGTACCGTATCATCTATACCATCGAGCAGAGGATTATTACCGTAACGGTCGTCGCCATTGGACACCGAAAGGATGTCTACAGGAGGCTATAATGCGACTTTTTTTCGCGCTTCCCGGTCGCTTGGATCGAGCTCCAGAGCGCGCTCGTAGGCTGCGCGTGCGCCGGCGCGGTCCCCAGCGGCTTCCAGGGCAAGGCCGAGGTTGAAGTGTGCGGTGACGAACGAATCGTCGATGGCGATGGCCTTCCGAAATGCATCAATTGCTTCGGTAGATTGACCATCCCGGAGGAGGAGAACGCCGAGGTTGACATAGGCGTCCTGGTCGATCGGTCGCGAGCGGATGGCGTGACGGTAGAGTTCCATCGCTTTGTGGGTGAGACCCTGTTCCATGGCGATATTCCCGAGATTGAAGAATGCCGCCGCGTTCGGGCGGATGGCGAGGGAACGGTCGTAGTGTTCCAGTGCGGTTTTTACGTCACCGCGCGCGAAGGCAATGCCGCCGAGATTGTTCCAGGCGACGTGGGAATTGGAAAACAATCTGACGGTATTATGGAAGAGTGTTTCCGTATTTCTCCAGACGAGAGACTGTTTATAGGAAAGAAAGGAGAGAAGCATGGCAACACAGAAGACAAACCAACAGACGCCCCTCACCCTAGCCTTCCCACAAAGGGAGAGGGGATGTCCACCAAGAAAACACCAATAACCAATAACAAATAACCAATAACCCGCCGCGAGGAAGATTCCAAGCGAGGCAAGATACGCGTAGCGGTCGGAGGCGAAGTAGACATCACGGAGGACATCGTGCCCCTTTGCAAAATTGGTGATGGATGGCGCGAGCATGAGGAGGAAGAAGGCTAATCCAAAAGCGGCCAAAGGTGTTTTTTTACGGAAGAGGAAACCGAGGACGGAGAGAAGGAGAAGAAGGGCAAAGGGGAGAGAAAGATCAGGATTCGACCAGTGAATGGGTCGGGTGTAGGGGTAGAGAACGGAAAAGTCGGTCGGCCACGCGAGCTTGCCGAGAAAGAAGGTGGCGGCCTTGGCGCCGATGAGAATTTTCTCAGAGAAGAGCTCGGCATTCCCGTGTTTCCCTCCGATAGCGACGACGCCGAACACGACGCTGAGGAGGAGGTAAGGGGAGATTCTTCGAAGA
>CAZWCH010000105.1:0-1673 GCA_964632925.1 uncultured Candidatus Peribacteria bacterium | reverse complement strand
TCGCCGGCGGCTAGGCGATTCACCTTACGGAAAATCCGCGTGTACGCGGAAACATCCCACGGATAGCCGCTGCTGTGACCGTAGATCATCACCTTTCCCCCGCCGCCGGGATATCCGAACAGGTGGCCGACGCCGCGCTTCAATGGCTCGATGATCCCCGCATGTGTCATCGGGTCCTCGGGATGCGACACCTGCAGGCGCTCTATTCCCAGTGCTGGGATGGAGATGGCGAAGAGATCGGATGATGAGGCAACCGAAGAAGCCGCCGAAGGCCTTGCCATAGGCTCTGAGATTGCCTGCGGTGAGCCTGATGAGGTTATCATCGATCCATCATTGAGGAGTGTGAAAAAGTTCTCCCGTGATATCGGCTGGACGAAGAATACGACATCTTCCGTTTGCGCATGATCCCCTTCTCCGCGGAACCGCTTGATCATGGCGTGCGCCTCCTCCATGCGGAGAGGATCATGGGGATGAAAGAGGCGCTCGCGATTTCCCGGAACAATGCCCGCTTCGAAGGCCGCTTCCAGATATGGCGCAAGGGTGTCCTCTTGCGGAACGTCATGGAACAGCGGCAATGGCGGCATGTGGAAGCGGTACCACGCTGCGCGCTCGCGGAGACGCTGATCGGACTCGACGATGCGATAGACTGCCTCGGCACGGCTTATCGCTTGGTTCCCGGTTTCTACAGCAAAAGCACTGCAAGGGAAAAGTGCCAAGAGAAGAGCGAGAATTCTCCAACGCATGATATTGACAAATATAAGCAAAAATGTTATATTTAGTCAAGGTACTGGGTTCGATCCTTGGTTTCTTTGGAGGTTAGTGTCATGGCTTGGTTCACAGGCTTCCTGGTTCGCTGTGGCCGGTGCGGCCATCGGAATCGGCCGCACAAAAGCACGAGGGAGGGCATAAAGATGGCCCTCCTCGACCAGCTCCCGCCGTGCCGACGGTGCGGCAAGGATCTGCACCTGACTGACATCGACCGGCCGCTCGCGCGGCAGGTCCGGCAGGAACTGCAGGAGCAAGGATTGCTCCCGACCGACAACCCTACAGAAGCCTCTCCGGCTTCTGCCACCGCCCCCTCTTAGAGGGGGTTCTTTGAAGTTCCCTTTCCCATAGGGAGAGGGAGTTTCTCCGCCTCTCCTGTATCCTCTCCCCGAGAAATTGTGGGTACATCGGCCTCTCATCCTTAACTCATCGCACGTATGCCATTAAGAATCGGTATTGTAGGGCTGCCGAACGTCGGAAAATCCACGCTCTTCAATGCGCTGACGCGTAGCCGCAAGGCAGAGGCCGCGAACTATCCTTTCTGCACGATCGATCCGAACATCGGCGTTGTGGAGGTCCCAGACGAGCGGCTGGCACGGCTCGCCGCCATCGTCCACCCGGAAAAAGTTATCCCCGCCACGGCGGAATTCGTCGATATCGCCGGGCTCGTCCGCGGCGCCAGTAAGGGGGAAGGACTCGGAAACAAATTCCTCAGCCATATTCGCGACGTCCATGCCGTGTGCGAGGTTATCCGGTTCTTCGGTGGCAGCTCCGTCATGCACGTTGAGGGGGCGGTTGAGCCGCAGCGCGACCGGGAGATTTTGGAAACGGAACTGATCCTGAGCGACCTCTCTGTCCTCCGCCGCCGCATCGAGGGGCTTGCGAGCGCCGCGCGGACTGGAAACGCG
>CAZWCH010000104.1:0-1736 GCA_964632925.1 uncultured Candidatus Peribacteria bacterium | reverse complement strand
CCTGGAAAAGACCGCAATCGAGGAGAATCCGCTTTCCCCCGACCTGCAACTCATGACAGGACCCCGTGACTTCGCGGGCAGCTCCATGCGTGATGATTTTCATATGAAAAGCATAGGCAATACTCTCTCGCTTCGCCAGGCAGCATTCGTTTGCTCGATGAATTCCGAAGCTGCATCTCGCCGCACTCATGCCGCCTGGCTACGCGGTGTCTTCCAATAACCCCGCGAGTTCTCGCCCTGTAAGCATCCGCCCATTTCCTTCCTGCAACGCATCATCGCAAAGCCTCATGATTCGTACCCTCCGGAGACGAACCACCGCACTGCCCACCTTCTGACACATCCGGCGGATTTGCCGGTTGCGCCCTTCGGTAAGGGCTATCCGGAATGTAGAAGGTCCAAGGCGCGTGACGCGCGCCGGTTTCGTCTTCGTCCCATCGACCATCAAGCCTTTTTCCAGTTTCTTCAGGGCTCCGTCGAAGATCTGCTCGGCGGTTTCGACTTCGTACTCCTTCTCATGATCGAACTTCGGATGTTCCAGCCTATACTTGAGCTCGCCGTCGTTCGTGAAGAGGAGCAGTCCTTCACTCTCCTTATCGAGACGGCCGACGGGGAAGACTTTGCCGCGGATGGGGGGAGGGAGGAGGTCGTAGACAGTAGTGATAGGCACTGATTTTTTGGGACAGCTGACTGTGTCACCCTGAGCTCGTCGAAGGGCGACACCGCCCTGAGTATCATGGTTCGACGAGCTCACCATGACACCAGCAGAGTGACCCCATCTGTTGGCGTTCGTCGTCTCCACCCCCACCGGCTTGTACATGAGATAATAGACCTTCTCGACCGTGGCCTTCAGAATCTCCCCATCCACCTCGACGCGATCTGTGGCGATATCTGCTTTCTGCCCAATCGCAGCGACCTCTCCGTTCACCGAGACGTGGCCAGCGCGAATAAGGTCTTCTGCTTTTCGCCTGGCACAGATGCCGTAACGAGAGAGGATCTTCTGAAGACGCTCTTGCATACGCGCACTGTACTTCAGTCTTACCCCTCACCCCAGCCCTCTCCCGCCTCTCGGCCATGAGCTCGGGGCCGAATGGCGGGGAGAGGGTGGTTCCTCATTCCCTCTCCCTGAGGGAGAGGGGATTCCGTTCCGCCTATGCATGAATGGTGTATGCTCCTCTCTTGTATGGACTGGTCCATCTCCTCTGAACACATCACAAAGATTCTCCTCGCAGCATTCTTCGGCTTCGTCGTCGGCATCGAACGAGACTGGAGCGGGAAGCCCGCCGGCATCCGGACGAACATGATCATCGCGGTGAGTTCCTGCCTCTTCACCATCCTCTCGATTGAGGGGTTCTTCGGCGCTGCCTCCGACCCGTCGCGCGTGGCGGCGCAGATCGTGACGGGCGTCGGCTTCCTCGGCGCCGGCGCGCTCATCCACAACAAGAACCACGTCACCGGCCTCACGACGGCGGCGAATATCTGGCTTGTCGCCGCCATCGGGATGGCGGTTGGCTCCGGTTTTCCGGGAATCGCCGCCTTCGTCACCGTTCTCACGACCTTCTCCCTCCTCTTCCTGAAGCCCGTAAGCCACTGGCTGATCCTCCGAGGACGGGAGCGGGCAAAGAAGTACGGATGGCCGGGGGAGTAACACAGCGTGGAGGAAACCTACGACGGTTTCCCCCACGCTTCGACTTGGCTCACGCTGCCCTGAGCCTGGCGACGGGGCACGGACCCCCTTC
>CAZWCH010000103.1:0-1812 GCA_964632925.1 uncultured Candidatus Peribacteria bacterium | reverse complement strand
GGCTCTCAGAGGGAAACCCTCCGGGAGTCCAGGATGTATGTGAACCTATTCAGGGGGTTTTCCTGGCCTCTTTTCTCTGGTATACTGGAGAAAAACACATCATTCACAATTATCTTTATGCCAGCACCGTCCCCCAAAGGAGATTCCCACTACCATCGCCTGAAGATCGGCGTGATGGGCTCGGCGACGGGGCCGCAGATTGAGGATCCGCGTTCGAGGGAAGTGGCGCGCAAGCTTGGGCAGGAAATCGCCCAGCGCGGCCATGTCCTCATCAACGGCGCATGCCCGGGCCTCCCGAACGACGCGATGATTGGAGCGAAAGAAGCCGGCGGATTTACGGTGGGCATTTCCCCCGCGTTCTCCGAATACGAGCACGTGCGGGAGTACGCGTCGCCGCACGATCATGACCTCATCATCTATACCGGCCTCGGCTTCATGCAGCGGGACATCATCAACATCCGCTCGGCGGACGGGGTAGTGATCGTCGGAGGGGGTATCGGCACATTGAACGAGCTGACCGTGGCGTATGACGAGGGGCGGCCAATCGGCATTCTTACGGGAACAGGTGGGATCAGCAATTCGGTGCCGCACATCATCGAGGACCTCTGCAAGAGGAAGATCCTTCCGAACATGGTGTTCGATGACGACCCGGTGAAGCTCCTCGACAAACTCGAAACATCCGTTCGCGCGTTCCCTCTCCCCGTCCACGAGGACGGCCGCATTCGTGACAAACGGAATGGAGAGAGGGATTGATGCTATTCCCCCCAACGGGGGAGGGAATTTATCCCTCCTTTGTTACCCACCGCACCGGCGTTCCCTCCAATGCGAACGTCGAGCGTAGCCGCTTCTCCAGGGAGCGGATGGTGGGAGGGGAGAGGCTCGCGGGATTGTGCGCGAAGAGGACGAAGGTGGGAGGAATATCCTTGCTCTGTGTGAGGTGTTTCACGGAAGAGAGTTTTGCGGCTACGTTGCCGTGCGCGAGGCTCTCGTACCAGCGATGGAGTTCCCGCGTCGGGATGCGGAAGCGGAGATTGCGCGACACTGCGTCGATCTGTGAGAAGAGGTCGGCAAGGCCCGTACCGTTTTTTGCCGAGACGGCGAGGAAGGGGCAGAACGGACAGAAGGAGAGTCCTGCCGCGATGCGGCGGAGCGCCTGTTCCCGATCGTTGCGCGCGAGGATGTCGCTTTTGTTGATGAGGATGATGAGTCCTTTCCCTTCGTCGAGCGCGAGGCGCGCGATCCGCTTGTCCTGCCGCGTCACGCCTTCGGCGGCATCGAGCACGAGGAGGGCGAGAGAGCAATCGGCAATCGCCTGGATGCTGCGCAGTCCGGCGAACCACGGGATGCCGCTGTCGTCGCGCGCCCGGCGGCGGAGGCCGGCGGTGTCGACGAGGACGTAGGTGCGCTCGCCGCGGCGGATCAGCGTGTCGGAAGCGTCGCGCGTCGTGCCGGGGATGTCCGACACGAGGCGGGATTCCTTCTTCCGCTGCGCTTCGGACATGAGGGCGTTCACGAGGGAACTCTTCCCGACATTCGGCTTTCCGATGATGGCGATGCGGGGGGGGCTGGGTCCTGGGTCCTGGGTCCTGGGTCCTGGTTTTTGAAAGTGGAGTTTCTGCAGGTTGTCCGTGATCACATGTCGAAGCTTGTCGATCCCGAGATTGTGAACGGCGCTGAGGGGGAAGACGTCCTCCGCGATGCCGAGTGCGTAGCACGATGGGAGGAGGGAATCCGCGAGATCCGGCCGGTCGCATTTTGTGAGGACGAGGAGGACGGGGACGTGGCGCCGCCGCTTCTTGCGGAGGATGTCGA
>CAZWCH010000102.1:0-1818 GCA_964632925.1 uncultured Candidatus Peribacteria bacterium | reverse complement strand
CATCGGCATCGTCGGACCTGTGACTGATGCGAAGGGGTCGTGGCAAGGCAATGTGGCGCAAGGGACAGGGCATCGCATTGTACCGGACATGGTGGCGTTCTTCTGCGCGGCCATCGACCGCGAGGTCATCCGCCAGATCGGAACCCTCTCCGAAGAGTATGGCGAGGGATTTGCCGATGACAACGACTACTGCGCTCGTGCCCGTGCGCGTGGATGGAAGATCGCCCTTGCCGAAAACGCCTTCGTCCGCCACGCGCACCGGACCACCTTCCGCGCCGTCCACGGGCAAACGAACATCGACCGGATGATTCAGGAAGCCCTGTCCCGTTTCCACAGTTCGCATCCCCGCTCCCCCGCCATCCCATGCAGCCGCTTATCTCGGTAATCGTCCCCCTATGGCAACCATGGGAAGCGACAGAGAAACTTTGGAAGAGCCTGCGCAGGCAGACGATCCCCTACGAACTTATCTCCGTCTGCGGGAGCAGAGGCGCTCCGGCCGCGCGCAACGCAGGAGCAACGAAAGCCCGGGGGGCATACCTTTTTTTCTGTGATCAGGACACAAAACTGGAGCCCGCGTGCCTCGCATCCATGATGAATGCGTTGCGGTCCCATGCATCGGCGGGATATGCCTACTGCGACTACGCGCGGAAGGGCGCTCTCACGGGATTCCACCGATCGCGGCCGTTCGACGCGGCGCTCCTTTCTTTCCAAAACTACATTGACACATGCAGCCTTATGCGACGCTCAGTCTTTCCGGGATTCGACGAGCATCTCGGTCGCCTCCAGGATTGGGACGTGTGGTTGACGCTCCTCGAGCGTGGCGTAACCGGCATCTACATCCCGCGTATTCTCTATACCAAGCATTACCGCCCTGGAGACATCTCCTTGCGGGATAACTACCGGCAGTGGCGCGAGATCGTCTCGCGCAAGCATCACGCCGCTTTTCGCGCGCCACGGAACGACTCTTTCTTCTGCCCCGTGTGCGAACGTACGGTGGCGTCTTTCCTCCCCGGTGGGCCACGGCTCCGCCCGGGGGCACGCTGTCCCCACTGCGGATCGCTGGAAAGACATCGGCTTTCCTGGTTGTACTTTCAACACAAAACAACCGTTCTGGAACAACGGTGCGCATTCCTGCACATCGCCCCTGAGCCCTCCATCCTCCGGCGCTTCCTCGCCATGTCGTACATCCACTATGTCCCCGCCGACCTTCATCCGCGACACCCATCCGTGCATCGCATGGATATCTCTGCCATCTCCCATCCCAACAACTCTTTCGATTTCATCTATGCAAGTCACGTCCTCGAACATGTCGCCGACGATCGCGGAGCCATCCGGGAGTTTCACCGCGTCCTAAAGCCTGGAGGCGTTGCAATCATCATGGTCCCCATCGCAGGCACGCGCACCACAGAAGGAGGTATCACCATGCAGCCTCCGGAGAGGCTCCGTATGTTCGGACAAGAGGATCACCTCCGTCAGTACGGCGCCGACTTCGCCGACAGGCTCCGCGAAGTCGGCTGGGACGTTACGTGCGAGGCATTCGCCGCCACTCTGAGTGATCAGGAAATCCTGCGTTACGGACTACGTCGAGACGAGCACATTTACCTCTGCACCAAATAGCGTCTCACGTTCTCACGGGTTCCAATGCGCTCACGCGCGGATGCAGCAGGCCATCCAGGAGCGTGAACGACCGGTCGCACAGCGCATCCAGATGTTCCGGCGTGTGACTCACGAGGAGCGCGCTCTTTCCCGCCGCCTTCATGGAGAGAAGATGCGCGACGCACTGCTTCTTGAACGCGGCGTCACCGACGGCGATGATTT
>CAZWCH010000101.1:0-1894 GCA_964632925.1 uncultured Candidatus Peribacteria bacterium | reverse complement strand
CTCGCCGCGGGCGATACGCGGCGCATGGACCTCCTCTTCGGCGCCTGGAACGAGGAAGGTGTCTTCTGGACGGAGGATTTCCAACGCCTCGCTGCCCGTCATCCCTCCTTCCGCCACCACATCGTCCTCGACAGCCCCTCCCCCACATGGAACGGCCACCGCGGCCGCGTGCAGGAAATCGCACCGCAGATCGTGCCGGACTGCGGACGGCGGAGCATCTACATCTGCGGCAACCCGGTCATGGTCGCCGCTGCAAAACAGTGCTGCCTTTCGCAGTGGGAAGTGCCGAAGGAAGATTTACATGTGGAGGGGTATATATGAGGATTCCGATGAATCCGAGGGAACCGAAGCAACCGATGGTGTAGATCAGTGTGCCGCTGCCGCAGTCGCGGGCAGCAGCATCGCCAAGAATTCGTCGAAGAGATAGTTTGCATCCTCCGGTCCTGGACTCGCTTCCGGATGGAACTGGACAGCGAAGAAGCGACCGGAGGCATGGCGAATGCCTTCGACCGTCGAGTCATTCGCATTACGGAACCACACACGCCAATCAGCCGGTAGAGATTTCTCATCAATGGCATATCCATGATTCTGGGAGGTAATGATGCAGCGACATGTGTCACCCTGAGCTCGTCGAAGGGTGGCGTGTTTGTCATGGTTCGACGGGCTCACCATGACACACTCGGCGCAGGGTTGATTCGCCCCCCGATGCCCGTACTTCATCTTGTAGGTATCGCCACCAATTGCGAGCGCCATGAGTTGATTGCCAAGACAGATGCCAAATGTGGGAATGTTCCGCTTGATGCATTTTTGAATTTGCCGGATCGTCGCTGCACACTTCTTCGGATCCCCCGGTCCATTACTGATAAACACACCATCGAATTTCTCATGGTAGGTATCGAGATCGAAATCCCACGGGACGCGGATGACTCGCACACCACGGCGGAGGAAGTTCCGCAGAATATTGCGCTTCATGCCGCAATCGTATGTGACGATTGTGTGGACCTGGGAACTAGGGACTGGGACCTGGGGTTCGTAGATCATCACCTCCCTACAACTCACGTCGGCAACGAGGTTGCGAAGATTGGGATCATCGATCGGCGTGTCATGGTGAGCTCGTCGAACCATGATTTCGGCGGCGGATCGCCCCTCGACGGGCTCGGGGTGACACGCAACTTCCTCCTGCGTTATGCGCCCCAACATCACGCCATGCTCGCGCAGTTTCTTCGTGAGCGCGCGCGTGTCGACGCCGGTGATCCCGGGAATGCCGTGCTTTTGCAGCCAGACGGGGAAGGACATGATCGCGGCGTGGTGGCTGTACTCCTCGCTCGCCTGCGCGACGACGACGCCGCGAACATGGATATCCTCGCTCTCGAAGTTCTTCGAAAATCCCCACTCATTCACCTCCTCCGATGGCACGCCGTAATTCCCGATGAGGGGGTACGTGAAGACGAGGATCTGCCCGCGGTAACTCGGATCCGTGAGGCTCTCCGGATACCCGACCATCCCCGTCGTGAAAACCACCTCCCCATCAGCATCCACCGGCGCGCCGAAGGATTCTCCTTCGAATACTGTGCCATCCTGTAAAACGAGCTTCACCATTGTCCGCGGTACGGTAGAGGCTCTCCCCATGGGAAGCAATGCGATTGACAAATCATCGAATACACGTATGGGAGGGGCTACTGGGCCGATGCACGGTGCGTCGGTCCTGCGCTTCTTTAATCCTCAAAAGGAGGTGCGGTATGAAGAGTCTGGGTATTGGGTGTTTGGTCATCGCAGGACTCGTCGTCCTCGTGGCCCTCATCGGCATCTTCTCGTGGATCGGGGTCTACAATGGCCTCAACTCCAGCAACCAGGGATCGGCGAAAGCGTGGGGTGATGTGGAATCGACCCTCCA
>CAZWCH010000100.1:0-2073 GCA_964632925.1 uncultured Candidatus Peribacteria bacterium | reverse complement strand
CTCCCCAACGGTATCCCAAGCTCGAGAAGCGTCCGCGCATCAACGAACAGATTACCGCGCCGATGGTGCTTCTCGTGGGCGCGGACGGGGTGACGGAAACCGTGACCTCTGCGGATGCCCTTGCCCGGGCCCGCTCGCAAGAGCTCGATCTCATTGAAATATCGCCGAAAGCCAATCCCCCCGTCGTGAAGATGGGCGATGTTGGTCATTATCTCTATCAGGCGCAGAAGAAGGAGAAGAAGCAGCGGTCGCACAGCAAACAGTCGGAGGTGAAGATGCTCCGCTTCGGATTCCGCACCGACCGGCACGACCTCGAGCGGCTCCTCCTCCGCGCTCGGGAATTTTTTGCGGAGAAACATTCGGTGAAGTTCGTCGTGCGCATGCGTGGACGGGAGCTTTCCAACAAGGAATATGCTTCGCAGAAGCTCCGGAGTGCGATTGCGGGATTGCAGGACGTGGCGGATGTAGAACAGGAGGTCAAGCTGCAGGGGAATCAGTTCATCGTCGTTCTCCGCCCGCGGAAAGGGGGGAAAAATGCTCTTTCCCCGGTCGCACCTCTTCGCTAGAGTTGGCCGGTCATGCCGAAGTTGAAGTCGCATAGCGGGGCCAAGAAGCGTGTTTGGCGTTCCGGTGGAGGGAAGTGGCTCTTCCGTCGCAATAGCCGGAATCACCTTCTTCTCCAGAAAGCGAAGCGGCAGAAGCGCCTCCACCGTTCTCTTGCGGTCTCCTCCCGTGAGCACCAGCCTCTTCCTCATTTGGTTCCCTATCTCTAGCCCATGCGCGTGAAACGCGGCACTGTCCGGCGGCGTCGGCATAAAAAAATCCGCGCTCTTGCGCGGGGGTACATGGACCTGCGTCATGCGACGTTCGCCAAGGCGAATGAAGCCGTTTTAAAGGCGGGGCAGCACGCGTTCCGCGACCGTCGGAAGAAGAAGCGCGTGTTCCGCGCGCTGTGGATCGTCCGTCTCAATGCCGCGGCGCGCTCGGAAGGCGTTTCTTACAGCGAGTTCCTCGCGCGTCTCCGCCGCAGCAAGATCCGGCTGGATCGGAAGGTTTTAAGCGAACTTGCCATCAGTCATCCGCCGGTGTTCCGCCATATTCTTCAGGAG
This sequence comes from uncultured Candidatus Peribacteria bacterium, assembly GCA_964632925.1. Lineage (GTDB taxonomy): Bacteria > Patescibacteriota > Gracilibacteria > Peribacterales > Peribacteraceae > 01-FULL-54-110. The sequence goes on along the minus strand of CAZWCH010000100.1, from coordinate 964 downwards.
GCGTGTGCGAATGATGGGAAGCGAGCCCCGTCGTGAGGAGCTCTCGATAGAGGGCGATGTGTGTGAGGAGGGAAAGAGCCATGCCCACCGCGAGGATCATGTTTTTTGCAACGAGAACGCCGATGCTTACGGGGAGAATCTCCGCGAGAGCCGTGGGGAGAAGCAGCGAGAGGAATTCCGGGAGGTAGGCCGGAAGAAAGAAAACGAGGTACGTGGCAAGGACGACGCCGACGGTTCGCCACATATTATTGCGCACGATGAACGCGCTCCGCCGCAATGCCTGACGGTACTGCTGTCCCTCGCGCGCGATCACGGCGTCGAACAGCGTCGTGCGGATACCGTAGATGATGCCCGGAAAAATGAGGAGGAGACCCCAGAGGAGCATGAAGCATTGGCGCAGGAGGCTTGTAAGGAGGAGAGGAATGATGAGAGGCCGGGCGGCGCGGAGCAGGGAACGGAATGATCGGCGGTTCTTGCCGGCGACGAGGACGCATGCCTGTCCCCAGATGTGGAGACCAATGGTCAAAAGCAGGATGGCGAGAGCGCCGGGGAAGAGTTCGCGACGGAGGAGGAATGTTTGGACAAGGCTTCCTCCGAAGAGAGAGGGGAAGAGGAGAAGGAGGGTCACCCACCACAGGAGACGCTGTTTTTTGTACGAGTGCCACGCGGAAGCAAGGGGGGCGAGAAAGGCCAGCATGGATTCACTTTGTGCGCGTAACACGAACGAAGCCCGAAACTTCGAGTGTCGTGAGCCGTTTCTCCTCCTTTTTCAGTTGATCGAGCAGGAGATTGATGCCGATGCTGTCACTGGCCATGTGACTGCACTGCACCATATTCACGTGGTGCTTCTTCGCCTCTTCCAAAGATTTTTCCGTCACGTGCATGGAGAGGATGGTCCCTATGCCGGCATGCGCCTGTTTCTCGATGAATTCCTCCGGTCCATTAGTTCCCCCCGTGAATTCCG
>CAZWCH010000099.1:0-2081 GCA_964632925.1 uncultured Candidatus Peribacteria bacterium | reverse complement strand
CCGGCGGCCTCCGAAGCCGCAGATACAGGTTCGATTCCTGTCGGGGGCACCATTAATCTTCGTCTTTCTGCTCATCCGGAATCCGGAGTTCGCTGATCAGGGAGTACATGTTTCCGATCAGCGCATCGATTTTCTTCCGTGTTACGATGGCGAGTTCTTCGAGGGGGCGCAGGCGGGAGCCCTTTTCGACGCATCTGCTGATAATGCCGTGGAAGAGGAGTCGCGTCGCTTTTCGGAAGCATTCCGCGCCCGTCGGAATGCGGTCGAAAGCATCTTCGTACACAAAGGACTCGTCGTAGGCGTTTCGGGAGATGTCCCTTTCCGTAATGCTTTGATCGCGCGCGGCGTCGGTTTGCGCGCTTCCCGCCACTTCCTGATCGTCCGCCTCGCCCTCGTTCCGGAGGTCTTCATCGAGGTTTTTTATTTCCTCTTTTCTCCGGCGGTCTTCGTCCGTAAGGCTTTCGTGACTGCGGGGATCTTTTCCCTCGCGGAGGAGTTTCGCGTCGCCTGCGGATTTTCGGAGGATGTCCGCGGAAATATTGGGCGTCTTCCATCCGACGAACGCGTTGATGATGCTGTCTCTGTGGCGGGGGAGATCGTCGAGGAAGCCCTGCACCGCTTTCGGCGCCACCGCGTGGTCGGAGCAGTGATATTGCAGGAGGTTCTCGAGTTCTTCCTGGGTGTTTTCCACGAGGTCATCCGCTTCCTGTTCGATGAAGGCGCGTGCGGCAGGAGATAATGGCATAGTGATGCGTAAAATGCCGATCCAGTGTAGTGCTTGGCATCCGTGCGTCAATATGCGAGCATGGATTGCCTTTCCATGAAGGAAGCCGCACCATTGTCCCCTGTTGAAATCCCTACGAGTACCTGTGCTTCGTGTCACTCTGCGCAGTCATTTTTTCGCAATCGTTTCCGCGTGTTCATAGTGGAACACCCCGCCCGGAGCGTGCATGACATCGATTGCTACAGCGACGACGGGCGGAAGTCGCTTGGGGATCTCTATCGTTCCTACATGCGGCTGGCGGAGGAGCATGGATGGGAAATGGAGTGTCTGTACAGTCAGACGCGAGAAGCCTCCGGTCTTGGGAATGTTTCGATTCCCGTCCTTTCCTTTCGCACGCAGGCGAGAGGTCCGGCACTCTGGGTACTTTCCGGTATTCATGGGGAGGAACCCGCTGGCCCTAATGCATTGGCGGAGAACATAGGGGTTTTTGTTGATCTTGGGAAAAAGGAGGTTCCGATGGTTGTGATTCCTCTCTGTAACCCCAAGGGATATTCCCTCAACTGGCGGTTTCCTAATACTGCGGACCGGACGTACAGGAGTGCAGAGAATCCTCATGGAGGGGTCAGTGTAGGGGAGAGCGGACACCTGCTTCCTGTGCCGGGAGATCTGTCCACCACTTTCCAGGCCGCTCCGGTTTCCTCTAATAGTGATGGGCTCACGAAGGGGGTATTGCGTCTTGCGCGTACCCATCCACCGTGCTTGGTGTTCGATCATCATGAAGATGAGTTGGTGCCAGGGTGTTACATCTATAGCCAAGGGATGAGCCGCACGAGTGATTCTCTCGCTCGTTCGGTGCTTACCGCGATGGAGGGAGCAGGGATTCCGCTGAATCGGGATGATCGAACGCGCTTCGGTGAGCCGATTGTCAATGGCATCGTCTCCTGCGATGCGCAAGGGAACTGCATTCAAGGGGATTCGATTGACGATCTCCTCTCTGCGCCGAGAATCTTTGTGGATGGAGCGTGGCAGACCGGACCGGGTTCCCCTTACACGTTTGTCATTGAGACGCCGGCGAATGGGCCCCTCGTGGAGCGAATGCAGGCGCATGCCGCTGTATTCCGTGCGCTGCCGAAGTTGTGGGAGATGGCAGTCACGGGGTAGCCGCAGCGTTGTCGTGAATGACACATGCCTTTCATTAGGAAATAAAAATATCCCGTCGGGACCGAAATCCCGTCGGGCGTGATTGACTCTATGATAGCAACAGACTGTGGCCTGCCAACCGAAGCGCCGCAGCGCGCAGGTTGGAGCGGGATACGAGAATCGAACTCGCATCTCTAGCTTGGGAAGCTAGCGTACT
>CAZWCH010000098.1:0-2220 GCA_964632925.1 uncultured Candidatus Peribacteria bacterium | reverse complement strand
CGCCGCGCTCCTCCAGACGATGATGGATGCGATCGCCTGGATGACGGTATTACGCGAAAGCTGGAACGAGCGCATTGAAATCGCAGAGCGGTGGTGGGAACGGCTGACCGAAGCGTTTGCGGAGATCGCGCTGACGGAGCATGCGGAGCGCGCAGGCGCTTTCGCGCACCTGTCTCTCGCGTACTATTACGCCGCGCTCGACAATTCCTTTGCGGCTTTCGATCATGTCGCCATCGTGGAGGCAATGGCACGGAGACAAGAGGATGGTTCTCTCCAGAAGGCCGCAACGACGGCACGCGAGTGTGTGGAAAGCATTCTCGAGGCCCTGCCGGAGTGGGAGGGGGAAGAGTGGGAGGAGGAGGACGACGGAGGTGATGATGACGATGACGACGGGGAGGAGTGGAAAATAGCCTAAAACTGCTCCAAAAAGCGCGGATCGTTCTCGAAGAAGAGCCGGATGTCCGGGATGCCGTCGCGGATCATGATCATGCGTTCGATGCCGAACCCAAAGGCGAATCCCCGCCATTGTGTCGGAGCAATGCCGCAGTTTTTCAGCACGTGCGGATGCACCATCCCGCAGCCGGCGATTTCCATCCATCCCCCTTCGTTTTTCCGAAGCTCTCCCCTTCGTTCTTCCGCTTCTGTCGTCGCTTTCCATCGCATATCCATTTCCAGGCCCGGCTCGACGAAGGGGAAGTACCCCGTGCGGAAGCGGAATTCCGTTTGGGGGGAGATGAGTTCCCGGACAGCGGCGATCATGACGGCTTTCATGTTGGCGAGGGAGATGTCCCGGTCGATCATGATGCCTTCCACCTGGTGGAACATGGGGGAATGCGTGGCGTCTTCATCCTTGCGGTAGACCTTGCCGGGACAGATCATCCGCAGCGGGGGGGCGTGCGACCGCAGGTAGCGGATTTGCACGGGAGACGTGTGCCCGCGGAGGAGCCACCGGTTGCCGGGAGCCGAAGGGGCGTGGAGGTAGAAGATGTCCTGGGCGTCGCGGGCGGCGTGGTCCCGCGGGAAGTTCAGGAGATCGAACTGGAGTTCCTCCGTTTCGATCTCCGGCCCGTAGGCGACATCGAAGCCCATGCGGCCGAAGACGCTTTCCACGTGCTCGAGGAATGCGGGGATGGGGTGGAGGTGGCCGTGTGGGGATGGTGGAAGGTCGATCGTGAGGTCCAGCGCGTCGTCCGCGAGTGCGCTATCGGAGATCTTCGCGCACGCGGCGCGCTGGTCGCCGAGGGCGGAGAGCACTTGCGCCTTGAGGGTATTGAGCAGCATGGCCTCTTTTTTGCGCAGGGCGGGGCTGCGGTCGGCGAGCGCGGCAAATGCGACGGTGAAGGAGCCGCTTTTGCGTCCGAAACATTCGTGCTCGATGGCGTCGAGCGCCGCCGCATCGCGCGCCTGCCGGATGCGGTGGAGGAGATCATCGAGAGAGGGAATGCTCGTCACGGTCAGAGGATACAGCTTTCCCTCTTCCATCACTACACGTGCAGCGCAACCTCCACGAGGACAAACACCGTGATGACCAGCAGCACGATCCACCACGTGAGGATTTGAAGGAGGAGGAGGGAGAGCAGGAGAACGGCGAAGAGCGCGAGGAATACCCCTTCGCGGAAGGCGACGCGGAAAATGGCGGCGTCGCTCTTCGTGGTGGGCGCGAAGCGTTTCCAGAGGAGGTAGGCCGCGAGAGTCCCCAGGGATGCGGCGGAGAGGAGGAGGCTGAGGAAGAATGCCGGGAGCGCCTGCAGGGGAGCCTGCAGGGGGCTCACGCGGAAGAAGATGACAAGGAGGGACGTGGCGGAGAGGAGGGCCGAGAGCGAGAGACCGAAGAGGAGGCTGGTCATTGGGAAGGAGAAACCGGTGAGGGTGGTGAAGAAGCGTGCGTGAGAAAGTGTTGGAGTGCCGCAAAATCATCGAACAGCGCTTTCCGCAGGCCGGGATTGTGGAGGGCGGCGGCGGGGTGGTAGATGGGGAAAATGGTCACCGCATCCGTGAGCTTGAGCGGTTTTCCATGAACCTGCGTGATCGAGAGCGTCGAGAAAAAGTGACCGAGGGCATGACGTCCGAGAGGGCAGATGACGCGCGGCCGTAGGATGGCGATCTCCTTTTTAAGCCAGGGCATGCACTGGTCTTTTTCCTCCGGTGTCGGATCGCGGTTTTCCGGGGGGCGGTACTTCACGACGTTCGAGATGTACACGTCCTCCCGCCGGAGGCCGA
>CAZWCH010000097.1:0-2318 GCA_964632925.1 uncultured Candidatus Peribacteria bacterium | reverse complement strand
AAGGAGGGCCGTCCCGATTCCCAAGAGACCGTATGGTTCGCCCTGCGGTCTCTTTCTAGTATCCGTCGTTTGCCCTTGACACGCCTTTTTAGGGTATGATACGAGTAAGAATCATGGTTATCTTGCGACAATCGAAGATCACCGCACGAGTGCCTTCGTGGCGCCAGAATCGTGCTGGTTTTTCTGTTGAGATCGATTTGAGATCGATGCCTCAGGGACATCTCTACTCATTACCTCGGCAATATATTTTGAGAATTTAAATTCACCCACAATTTGAATCTTCCAAATATCTTGCCGAGCGGCAAGATATTTTGATCTTTAAGAAGTGTGTTCTTGGGCCTAACAGGAGAGGAGGCGGGGATGAGCGAACAGGATGAAGTGCGGGCAGTGCCACGGAATTGGCGTGAGTACCTGAAGGAGGTTCGAGAGACCGGTCGGGTATGCCGCTGGATATGTCGAGAACTCATGACGGAGAAAAGCCGATACTGGATGAAGCGGGCGGGGGTTACCCTCCTTGTCGCAACAAGCTTTCAGATGGTCCAGCCGCGGCTCGTCCGCTATGTGTTTGACGGATTGGTCCTGCCAGACGCGGACTGGATCATCTTCGGTTTGGGCGGCTTCCTCCTCTGTCTCGGTATCCAGAAGGTGGTTGAATACTTCCACGCAGTTGCTCGCGAATGGCTTCTCGGCATCAGTTGGGGGACGCTCGATCGTCGGATCACGGAGCTTTTCTTCGAAAAATCGATGGGCCAGCACGTGCAAGAGAGTTCGCTCTTGAATGTTGGGAATATCGATAAAGGGCGGTGGAAAATTCTTGATCTCCAGGGGATGCTCTTTTTTGAGGGGATCCCGGCGGTGCTGGCGCTCTGTTTATCCTACCTGTTCCTGTGGGTTCTTAGTGGGGTGGCGGGTGCGATCATGACGGTTGTCATTGCCGTTTACGTCGCGTGGATGCTCTTCCTCAATCAAAAGGTCATGGAGGTGTGCATTCCCATCGATCGAGACTTCCGGGCGCTGAATCGGCATCGGTTGGAACGATGGGAAAAGGTTGAGCGCGTGAAGACCTCGGCGAAGAGCGCAGAGGAACTCGCGCAGATGAACCACTGGTTCGATCGCACCATTCACGCCGACCGTGAATTTTGGCTGTGGTTCATCGGTCAGTGCACGTTCCGGGGCGTGCTGAACATACTCGGGTTGGTCGCGATCATGAGCTACGGCGCATGGCTTGTATGGCGGGGCGAGTGGACACCTGGGCTTCTCTACCCGCTCTACAGCTGGAGTATGCGCGTCAGTGAAAACATCTGGCAGATCGGCCACATCGAGCACATGCTCAACTGGAATATCCCGTCAGTGCGGGCGATGATCGAGGCACTCTCCTTGACACCTGATGTGGTTGACCAGCCGGGTGCCGTTACGCTCGATGGCCGCCAGGGGATTAGTGTCGTCTTCAACGCCGTCTCCCATACGTATCCGAAGGGTGGGCGAGAAGAGGGTAACGCTGCCGAGAAATCGCCTGCGCCGGTCCTCAAGCGCGTGACCTTCGAGATTCAACCCGGCGAGAAGGTGGCGTTGATCGGAGTGAGCGGAGCTGGGAAGACGACGATCATGCGCTTACTCCTTCGCTTTATGGATCCGACCGAGGGGAGTATCCGAGTCAATGGATGCGACCTCCGGGAGATAGCACTTGAGTCGTGGATGCGTTCCCTTGGATATATCCCCCAGCAGGCTCAGATCCTCGATGGAACAATTCGTTACAACCTGACCTACGGTTTGTCACCATCGGAGCGGGAAGCGATCGGGGATGACAGGCTTTGGGAAGTCATGCGTTCACTCAAGATTGACTTTGGGAGCAGGCTCACGGACGGTCTCGAGACCCGCGTAGGCCGGAATGGGATCAAACTCTCCGGTGGGGAGGCGCAGCGGTTGATGATTGGTGCCGCCGCCATGAAGAAGCCACCGTTCCTGATTATTGATGAGGCGACGAGCAATCTCGACTCGTCGACCGAGCGGGCAGTGCAACGGGGGCTCGAAGAAGTGCTCCGCGGAAGGACGAGTGCCCTCGTCGTTGCTCATCGACTGAGCACCGTTCGGAATCTCTGCGATAAGTTCATTGTGTTACGAGGCATCGAGGAACTGGACGGTCACGAATCGCAGGTAGAAGCAATTGCCGGTTCCTTCGAAGAGCTCTTTACGGCATCGCCGACGTTCCGCCGGTTAGCCGAGGATCAAGGAATTACGTGCTAAGGGGACTCCCTAGGGGTCTCCAAGAGACCGTATGGTTCGCCGTGCGGTCTCTTTATGTTATCCTGCATACTGTG
>CAZWCH010000096.1:0-2338 GCA_964632925.1 uncultured Candidatus Peribacteria bacterium | reverse complement strand
CTGGAACTGGTCTGTCATTCATCACAGGAGTCCGAAATGTATGTAGGCCATACACGACATGTTCCTTTGAAGGATGCCTTGGTATGCTGTGCCAGAGATGCGCAGTATGAGTTTACGTAAAAAATTTGGCATTCTTTTCTTGTCCGTTTTTCTTGTAAATATTAGCGGGCTTGGTCTTGTGTATCATTACCAGTCTTTAGTGAAGACGGACACAGCTGTCGTCGATGCGTCCGGGAGAAATCGCATGCTCTCCCAACGCATAGGGTTCTACGCAGAGCAGGTTTTGAGAAAAGAGTCAGAAGAGGATAAAGCGGAACTGCAGAGGGTCATTGATCTCCATGACGTTTCCTTTTATGCCCTGAAGAATGGAGGAGTTGCGCCTGGCATCGCGGATGATGTCTTGCTCCCCCCGACCACGAAGGATCTCTTGCCTCTCGTCGTGGCATCAGAGGAACTGTGGCATCAGTATAAAGAGAACGCCGGGGTTATTGCGCGGGAACCGATAGTGATCAATGGCGAAACGAACCCGCAGGTTGCCGCGGCAATAGATTTCATTGAGAAGAACGGGTCGGAAATGTTGAGGAGGAATAATGAGATGGTGATGGCGTATGTCCGTAGCAGTCAAATGAGATACCGAAACATTCTCGTTATTTTTTCTGTGGTCATCCTCATCTTTGTGATGACGGCCGGATTCGTGTCGTATATGACAAGACGTTCCATTATACAGCCGCTGCAGCGGCTTGGAGTTGGCATTAGGAAATTTGGGGCCGGTGATATGGATTATCGCATTGATGTAAAAACCGGAGACGAAGTCGGCGATATCGCCCGCTTCTTCAATGAAATGGCCGCAAAACTGAAGAAATCGTACAGCAGTCTGGCAGAAAAGGTCAGTGAGGCCGAACGCGAAGCGGAGAACGTGAAAAAGTTCTACGAAGCCGCGGAGGCGGCGGCGGAGCAGATCATCATCACCGATGTCGATGGGAAGATCCTCTACGCCAACAAAGCCACCCAGAAGATCACCGGCTTCCCGGTGCGGGACATGATTGGAAAGAGACCGTCTCTCTGGGGAAAGCAGATGAGCAGCGCCTTTTATGCCGCGATGTGGAAAAGCATCAAAGACGAGAAGCAGACCTTCCATGGCGAAATAAAAAACAGGAGGAAGGACGGCCGGGAATATTTCGCGGATCTCTACATTTCCCCGATCTTCGACGCCAACAATAATGTCAAATTTTTCGTCGGCATCGAGCGGGACATTACGAGAGAAAAGGAGCTGGAAAAACTGCGCGTGGATTTTTTGGCGCTTGCGTCCCATCAGTTGTGCACGCCGCTTTCCGGCATCAAGTGGCTGATCGATACGCTCAATCGCACAATACTCGGTCCGGTGACGCCCAAGCAGAAGGAGTACCTCCGCCAGATTTATCGAGTCAATGAGCGGATGATCAAGCTCGTGTTCGACATGCTGAATGCCTTGCGGCTCGATTCCAGCGACACCGTGGCCAAAAGGGAGAAACTCTCCGTCACCGATCTCTACGAAGAAACGTTGGTGATGATGGAACCGGTTGCGAAGGATAGGGGAGTCGTCCTGCGCAACGCCGCTCCCAAGCGCGCGGGCATGATGATGGAAACCGACGCGGTGATGCTCAGGAATATCATCGAATGCTTTGTCTCCAATGCCATTCAGTATTCCAGCGGCGGTCAGGAAGTAGTTCTGGACGCACAGGAAGACGCCACCGGCATCACGCTCTCCGTGCAGGATTCCGGCATCGGCATTCCCGCGACGGAACGGGAAAAAATCTTCGAGCGTTTTTACCGCGCCTCCAATGCCAAAAAAATGAGGCCGGATGGCACCGGTCTCGGTTTGTACATCGCCGCCATGCTTGCCAAGAGGATCGGCGTCGCGATCACGTTCACATCGGAAGAGGGTCGTGGGTCATCCTTCCGCGTGCGCGTTCCCTTGCGGGCAGGGTGAGTGTATACTGCGGGCATGACGCGCGTGCTCGTGGTCGAAGATGAGGATTTTTTGCGGCAGGCCCTCCAGGACAATCTCGAGTCCGAGGGGTGCACGGTCGACGTCGCTTCCCACGGCGAAGAGGCGTTGGAGCGGCTGCGTGCGGAGCGCCCGGCGCTCATTCTCCTGGATCTCCTGATGCCGAAAAAGGACGGTTTTTTCGTGCTGGAAGAAATACGGAAGAATCCCGCGTGGAGTTCCATTCCGGTCATCGTCCTTTCCAATCTCGGCGGGGACACGGAAATCAAGCGGGCCATGGAGATGGGCGCGGATGATTATTTTGTGAAGTCCCAGCATCCGATTGAAGAGGTGCTGGAGAGAGCGAAGGAG
>CAZWCH010000095.1:0-2376 GCA_964632925.1 uncultured Candidatus Peribacteria bacterium | reverse complement strand
GATGATCCGCGCTTGCACGTCCTCCGTGAAATAATCATCCGGATCACATGGCGAGAGGAAAACGACTTGTGCAGGGGCGTAGCGAACGACGGGTTCCTTCCCGCCATTGCGAATGGGGAACCGATCATCCTGTTCCTGCTTTACCGATCTGCATCTATCCACGACGTACCCGACAGTGAGGATGAGTGTCATTGCCCCCTCCTGGCGGGCGACGATACCGCTCGCCAACACACCCCCTGCCCTGATCCGGACAGTTGCGCGGCGCAAGTAGCGCAGTTCCTCCGGCAGAGGAACGTGTAGGGGTTCTTTCCCGGTCACCGTCTCTTTTGCTGGCACCGGAGGCTCCTCATGTCCAACGGATTGTTGCCCGCCAGTGGTTTGGAGCGAAGACGGCTTCACTACCCCCCACCAGATGACGAGTACAGCTGCCGCAAGGAGAATCCACAGCAGCGGATTCCCGAAGGTGCACACGAGATAATCGCTTCTACTCGGCTTGTACATGGCAAACCTTCTTTCCTTTCCTGCTATTCCAAGGAACAAATGCCGCAGACCGCCTGCGACATAGGAAATTATGGAATTTTCGCATAAAATGTCAAGTGGCGTGGAATGGCAAGTAACCTATACTTGCCGGTTATGAAGCAAGGGCCGGCAGAGACCATACGTTCGCTGGAAGTGCATCCGGAAATACTCGAGAAGCGGCTCGGGCGGGAGGTGCGGGAGCGCCTCGCGCGGCTGCACCCGACGCTCATCGCATGGGACCTTACCGAGGAACACACGTCGTTCTTCCTCGATCATCGTGGAGACCTGATGGCGGTTCTCTCCTTCGTGCACATCGAAGTCGAAGCGAAGAACCTGGAAGCGGGATTGCCCCACGAGGCGCAGTGGTACCTCCGGGAGCTCCGGTGCGACCTGCGGGAGATCATCGAGTCGGGCGCCGTGGAGTGGGGTATCGGATCGCACTTTGCCGTGAGCAACCGCCCGTCGGCTTTCCCCCCCGTCCGTCCGCAGGACTGGAACCCGAAAACCATCGCGTTCATCGAGGCGCTGCGGCCGAAACTCGCCAGCGTCATCAAGGCGCGTCGCGTCGATCATTGGCTCCAAACGCCTCTCGATATTTTGGGGAAACTCAGTCCCATCCAGGTGATCGAGTACGGCGGCGGCGAGCGTATTCTCGCGCTCATTGACGAGATGCGGTCATTGAGATGACGCGCCGTGGAACATTGACAGAAATTATTTTTTATGTAAAATAGTTCACCACTCCACGGTGGAGTGGGATGCTTTTTCTCAACACAGGTTCTCTTGAGGAGGAACGGGCGATGTATCGCATTGTTGGATTTTGTTGCGCTCTGGTTGCGGGTCTCCTCGTTCTCTGGGGACTCATCTGGTACTGCGGGTCCAGCAACCCGCACACCACCGCCGGCTACGTCGGCTACGTGCATCAGAACTCCTGGTTTGGAGAAGCCCGGTTCGTCGGGCTCCAGACGGGTCCATCGTCTTCGGGGCGTCACTGGCTCTACGACGTCACGAACGTCAGTATCACTCCCTACACCTATGCGGAGCCATTCGAGGGCGAGAGCTCTATAATGGCGAAGGATGACCTCAAGATCTCCTTCCGGCTCCACGTGGTGTGGAGGGTCAAGGCTGACAAGGTGAAGGACTTCGTGGAGCACTACTCGACTACCCATGAGGGGACGAGGGATGGGAAGCTCGAGGAGGCGGCATTCGGGCATTTTATGAAGGAGCCCATCCGCACGTATGGACGCGACGAAGTGCAGAAGTTCAAGGGGGCGGAGATCAAGGAAAAGATCGACGAGATCGGGGCGAAGGTTCTTGCACGGGCGCGGCTGAGGGCTGATGGCACGCCGTATGAGATTCTCGACGTAGTAGTGGGCAATATTCAATACCCGTCGGTGGTCTCCGATGCGGTGGCGATAAAGCTCAAGGCTGATCAAGATCTCGTGCGGATGTCCACGGAAGTGGAGATCGAAAAAAAGAAGGCCACGCGTCGCATCGTGGAAGCAGAGGGCATCGCGAAAGCGATGGAGATTGTCCAGCAGAAGCTGACGCCTCTGTACCTCCAGCACGAGGCGATCGAAGCCCAGAAGATGATGGTTGGGTCACAGAACCACACCACTGTCTACATTCCCGTGGGAAACATGGGCGTGCCCCTCGTCGGCACGTTCGATATCTCCCCTCCCAAAAAAGAGGAGAAGAAGTAACCCGTGCCCCCTGACCGTTGAGGTCAGGGGGCTTTCGTATGGGGAAATCATTGACCGCCTGTTGGCGGTTCCCTACACTCCCGCCGCAGTATGCCAATCGGCCTCATTGCCAAAAAAGTCGGCATGTCGCGCATCTTCGCGGAGAGCGGAGAGGCTG
>CAZWCH010000094.1:0-2391 GCA_964632925.1 uncultured Candidatus Peribacteria bacterium | reverse complement strand
CAAGATGATCACGACCGTGCTCGGTATTCCCGTTCCGGAACTCTCGCAGAGGGCGCGCGATGTGGTGAAGTTCGTCGATGTCTCCTTCTCCGCGTGGTATACGAAATATCTCTACCTCGCATTCACGCGGGGAATTCTCCCGATCGAGGGGCAAGACGGTCCGCGCTTCTTCCCCGATATGCCGCTCCTGCGCGGGGAGGCCGCTGCGTACATTTACAAGGCGCTGCATTTGCAAGACGAAGAGGAAGGAGAAACACTCTCCGGCAGCAGCGCATCGTCGGTTGCGTCATCGGAAGGACAAGAGGAACGAGAGATGTCGTCCGCGGATACAGTGCGGAATGACGTCGTTTCCAGCGCCGTGGCGAGCGCCCCTCTCGTGAAAGACGTCCGCATTCCTCTTCCCAAGGAAGAAGGGGTGTTTTCCGGAAAACAGGCGACGCTCTATCGCTTTACTCTGACGGAGAATCGCGTTCTGCGTCTGCAGATAAGCCTCGCAACGGGACAGCCGGGGAAAGTGACCTGCCGTCTGTACCGTTTGGAGGAACAGGGATTTTCCATGGAGTATTATCTGGGGTTTGAAGAGCAGGGGAAGTGCACGATGCGCGTGGCGCTCGCCCCCGGATCGTACCAGTGGGAGGTGCGGCCATCGGAGCGCGATGCGGCGTACGGCGTGGAGATCGTTGATGCGGCGGGGGATGGCAACGATGGGTTCCGCGAGGCGAAGACGATCGGGAAGGCCGCTCCCCGCATGGGAGTGCTGGAAGTCGGGGACACGGCGGACTGGTACAAGTTTACGGTACCCGACGAAGGAGACATGATGCTGCAGGTGACGGGCTCGGAAGAGCTGGGATGCCTCGTCTATCCCATGGCCGACGTGGACGTCTACGGTTTTTCAGGTCCGCAGTGCGGCGAGTCCTATCGGTACACGCCGGGGACGTACTACGTGGGAGTGGGGAGGGTGGCGGGAAAGGCGGGCAGCGCGAAGTACACCGTGCAATGGAAGTAGCGCGCGAGGTTGTAGGGGGGAGGTTGTAGGGGGTAGGGTAGGCGAGTGTATGGCGGTCTTTGATGCAGTATCTCAGGCTTTCGATGCGCTCCGCACCGGACGCATGGTCATCGTTGTCGATGACGAAGCCCGAGAGAATGAGGGCGATCTCGTGATGGCGGCGGAGCACGTCACGATGGAAGCGATGGCATTCATCATCCGTCACACGGGAGGTGTCGTCTGTCTTGCGTTGAGCAATGCCATTGCGGACCGGCTGGATCTTCCGCCGATGGTTGCGCACAACACGTCGTCGCACGGGACGCCGTTCACGGTGAGCATCGAGGCGGCAACGGGCGTGACGACGGGAATTTCCGCCGCCGATCGTGCGCAGACGGTACGGGCGGCGATGAACCCCGTTGCGTGCGCGGACGATCTCCGCCGTCCGGGGCACGTGTTTCCGCTCCGTGCGCAGGACGGCGGAGTGCTCTGGCGCGCGGGACACACCGAGGCCGCGGTGGATCTGTGCCGATTGGCGGGATGCGCGGAGGGAGCGGTCATCAGCGAACTCATGCATGACGACGGAACGGTGATGCGGTTACCTGCGCTCCTGCGCTTCGCGGAGGAACACGGCCTGCCGATCATTTCCATCGCGGACATCATCGCGTACCGCCGCCGGCGCGAGACGTTCGTTCGGTGCGCCGCGGAGAGCGATCTCGCAACATCGACAGGTTCGTGGCGCATGAGAGTGTACGCGGACGCTCTCCATGGAACGGAGCATGTCGTGCTCGTTCGGGGGAACATTGATCCGCTGGTTCCCGTGCTGGTCCGCGTGCATTCCGAATGTCTGACGGGCGACGTGTTCGCGTCGCAGCACTGCGACTGCGGAGCGCAGGTGCGCGCCGCCATGGAAATGATCGCGCGGGAAGGCGCGGGAGTAATCCTCTATATGCGGCAGGAGGGGCGCGGCATCGGCCTCGTGAACAAGGTGCGCGCGTACGCGTTGCAGAACGAGGAGGGACTCGACACTGTGGAAGCGAATCGGCGCCTCGGATTTCCCGACGATCTCCGGGAGTACGGCATCGGCGCGCAGATTCTCCGTGATGTCGGCGTAACGAAGGTTCGCTTGCTCACCAATAACCCGCGGAAGATCGTCGGACTCCGCGGATATGGACTGGAAATTATCGAGCGCGTTCCCATCGAAATTGTTCCAACGTCATCGCGCGCATCGCGATACCTCACAACGAAACGCGAGAAGATGGGACACATATTGAAAATATGAATGGAGCATAAAAAATGTTTCATCGCCGTATGAAGTGCTTCACAGAAAAGTTGTTCTCTTGTACCATTCACTCCTGCATTTATTCTTTTCCCCCAGTTGTCTATGGTGAAAAAGAAGAAGCATGCGC
>CAZWCH010000093.1:0-2527 GCA_964632925.1 uncultured Candidatus Peribacteria bacterium | reverse complement strand
TGGTCGGCAGGAGTGCCGTTGCGGTCCCTGCGCTTATCGCAGCCATGCCGATGCCAAGAGAGCATCGGGAGAGGATTCGTCTGCCGCGTGCTGCAGAGTCCAGAACCACCGTGTCGAAGCCGATGCCTGCCAGGGCTGCCATTGCGAAGGTGCCGAGGAGCGGCCATCTCGTCGGAGAGCGAAGGAGATTGAATGGAGGGATGTGGTAGAGCAACGCGTACAGCGGCGAGTGGCGCATGGCCATGATCAATGTGACGACGTAGATCGCCATCAAAAAGCGCACGCGTTTCTCACGCCAGTGATGAGCAACCCCTCCGAGGATGCATGCGAGGATGAGCGGTCCGACGTACGGCGAAAAATCCGCCCCCCCGGAGAGGAGCGGGAAGGGGAAGTGCGGGAAGAGATAGAGGAGCAGGTAGCGCGTGCCGATGCCGCGGTCCATCACGTACGAGAGCGGCATCTCCGTTCGGAATGACAGGAGTCCGTAGGCGAGTGTGGGGAGGATGCGGAGGAATCCGACGGCTGTTCCGAGGAGCACCATGCCACCGAAGGCGAGCACGATTGCCTGTGCCCTGTTTCTGTTCCTCACCGCGTGTGCGAGGCAGTAGAGTCCAGCTCCTGTGAGGAGCAGGAGCGTGAAGTGGAAATGGAGCGTGAACCATGCGACAGCGATGACGGCGGCTCCGCCCGGCAGGGCCGCCCAGTGGTTTTTTGCGGCAAGCCGTATGGAGAGGAGGAGGAGGGGGAAAAGGGGGAGGAATCCTGCGATGGTGATATCGAAGAACCAGGATCGCATCGCAACGGCGTAGGCGATTCCTGCGACGAAACTACCAGGCAGCGAGATGCCTTCCTGTTGCATGAGGATCGAAAAGAAGAAGGCGCCGAGGAGGGGATAGAGTGCAATCGTCCAGTTCAGGGCCGCAACGGAATTCACGGCGAGCGTGAAGATCCCGAGGAACGGATGGAGAGGGTAGGCTTGTCCCAGGAATGTCGGGAACCCGTGAAAATTAAGATCATTCCAGAGGAGATCGAGGGTCCATACCCGCTCGGCGAAGAGCTGCATGAGGGGATAGTCGAACAGGACAGCATCCCCTTGGCCGCCGAGCAGGAGATTGCCTCCGAGGAACGGCGCGAAGAGGAATGTGAAGAAGAGCGCGTGCAGGAGGAGCAGGGGCCGCATGTCGCGGCGAGTGTACGCTACACTGGATTCGATGGGAACCTTTCTCATGTCGCTGCGACGCAGTGTGCACGATCAATATCCAGCGATGCACGTGCTTCTTTTCTCTCTCGGAGCGTCCGTCGGATTGCTGCTCCTCACATTCTACGCGCGGCATCCGTTTTTGCTCGGTGGAGACATTCCCTTCGACCCCGAAGCATTCATGGCGTACTTCCGTCCCTATATTCGTCCGGAACCACTCGAAGGTCATCTCTATCATGTCGGGTTCATTATGACGATTGCTGCGGCGCTCTTCGCATGGGGGGCAGGGATGATATTCCTCGAGCGATATCGGGGAAGGCAGCGGCGGTTGATCCGCATCCTTGCGGGTATGACGATCCTGTTCTTCTGTGCGCTCATCGTCTCTCTTCTGCCGATGATCAATGCCGTAACCGTGCGGGAACTCCTGCGGCACACCGCGAACGGCGTGCATCCGCTTATCTTCATCGGCGTTCTTATGGCAACGGCAGGATGGATCCTCCACGATGAATGGATGCTTCGTTCGCATGTACTCCTCGTGCTCGAGTGCATCGGCATTCTCGTCCTCGTTACGCTCATTCTCTTTGATCCGCAGTACGCTAGCCCGATGTCTCTTGCCGGTGGTGCTGGGTACCACGTCTGGTTCTTCCTCGCTCCCGTGCACGACGTGCTCCAGGGCAAGCATTTGCTCGTAGACACGGGTTCACAGTACGGTGTGTTCCTGATCCAGGCGTCGGCGTGGCTCTTTCGGAGGGTGGTGCCGTTTTCATTCCCGCACTTCACAGCGATCCTCATGGTTCTTTCCGTGGTGTACCACTTTTTTTTCTATCTGATCCTCCGCGCAACTCTCCGCGATCGATATCTTGCGTTCCTCGGGATCCTCCTCGTCCTGAGTATGGGATTTCTTCGACATGCGGCATTCACTTTTCCCGGTGAGCCCTACATAACACCGAGCGCAACCAAATTGCGGTTCCTCTTCGACCTGCCAGTCTTTGCTCTCCTGACGTGGCGCGTCTATCGGCGGCACTGGTTCGCTCTGCCGATTGCGGCGTTCCTGTGTGCCACCTCTCTTCTTTGGAACAGCGAGACGGGACTCTCGCTCTGCATCGTGTACCTGGCGTATGCGGGTATTGATGCACTGCAGGCGTCGCGATGGAGAGTCACTTTCCTGCGGATCTTTCTGCATTCTATGCTCCTTGTGGCGAGCATTGCGGCGGTCGGTAGTCTCTTCGTCTGGTGGACCCTGTTCGACAGCGGATCGTCCCCGGATTTTTCATCGATCCCGTTGTACATGCGTCTCTACTATTCCGGCTTCGGAGCGCTTCCGATGCC
>CAZWCH010000092.1:0-2564 GCA_964632925.1 uncultured Candidatus Peribacteria bacterium | reverse complement strand
CTAATGGAAGCCAACTATCCTACCAAGTGTCGCATCTTAAGTGAGAATTTTGCGGGTTTTAGACCATGCGCTCCTGCATGCGCACTGCTTGGAGGAAGGCGAGGGCTTTCCGCGCGTTGCGGCGGTGTCGCAGGTAGAGGATTGCTCCCGCAGCCGCAAGGACGATGGCGAACCATCCAATGCCCGGGGGAAAGCCGGTGTCGCTGGTTTTCGGCGGCTGCGGCAGATTGGATCTTATGGGTATCGGTTCGGTCGGCCCCGGCCGGAACCCCGTTCCCCTCGGCGTTCCCGTGCCGAGGGCTGTGAGGTCGTTCAGGAGTTCCCCTGTGAGATTCACCGGAGTGAGGCGCAGATGGTACGTCACGTCGTTGAGGAGATCACGGAGGGTGAAGCTGCGGAGCGCGCCGTTCAGCGTGCGCCGTTCCGTGAACGTGTTCGACTCCGTTCCGTACTCGAGGACGAAGGAGGCGAGGGGGAGGGAATCCGGGAGACTGGGCCACTCCAGGGAAAGGCCGCCGTCCTCTTCCGTCACTTTCAGGGTCAGGCCGATGATATCCACTTTTGCCGGCGTGCTCTTCTCTGCGCTTTCCTGGTCATTTTTTACCGCGGTCAGGGAGAAGTAGTACGTTTTTCCGGGGAGGAGGCCGGAGACCGTTGCGCGCGTTACCGGGCGGCCGGTTTCGAGGGAGTAGAGCGCATTGATAGCATCTTCTCCGACGTAGATGCGGTACCCGTCCACCGCGTCGGGCACGGGGTCCCATTCGAGGATCGCCGCGGTGCCCTTTGCTTCTCCGCGGAGATTTTCCACTTTCGCGAGGGGCTTTGGGATGACGGTGAGCGCGCTCCGCAGTTCCGTGCTGTTTCCCGCATCGTCTTCCGCCCGGAAGAGCGGTTGATAGTTTCCGCTGTTGGGAGTGGTGAACAGCGCCTGGTATGTCCCGGCTGTCGCCGTTTCTTCCAGGGGGATGACGACCGGAGCGCTTCCGGGTGTCTCCGTGAGATGCATGGCGATGCTTCTCAGGAGCGGCTCTGCGAGGACGATGGCCAGCGCACTCGTGCGCGGGTTCGGTTTTTCCGGTGAGAACGTGATGCTGGCGATGTCCGGTGGCGTCGTGTCCAAGATGAGGATGATTGGGCCGGAATCTGCGGATCCCTCTCCGGGTTTCTGCTGGATGCGCATGGTGAATTCCCTGCGGGACGGGTCCAGCCGCACTGGCAGGCTGAATGTTCCGTCCGCCGCCGTTTCCCCGGCAACGTCCTCTTTTCCTCCGAGCGCGACGATGTTGATGAGGGGCGGCCCTTTCCCTTCAAGTGTGAGCGTCGTGCTGCCAATGAACTGCCCGTCCCGGTGGGAGGTGATCTCGATCGAGCGCTTTTTCGGCCCCGTGCCGCCGCTCACGACGATGTTCGCTTCCCCCATGACGGTGGGATTTTCGCTGGCCGTCACGGTGAGCGTGTGTTCTCCGGGGTTTTGGAAGCGGAGAGCCAGAGTGAATGGGCGGATTCCCTGGTCGCGTTCTTCGAACTGGTACTCACCGTAGTTTGGACGCTGCATGACGGGAACGGTGGCTTCAGGGTCCGTCGTCGTGAAGATAATTTTTCCGAGGTAGCTCTTCACCGTCCTGCCCTGTCGGTCGAAGGCCCGCACGGTGACTTTTTGCGCCTCCCGTTCCACCTGCAGCAGGGGCGGCTCCACGGTTACTTCGAATCCAACAACGACGCTTTCGAACTCTTCGCCGAGCTGTGCGGAAAATTTCCGCTCCGTTTGCGACGTCCCCGTCCATGGCGGAACCGCCGTCACGGCGAGCGCGCTCTCGATGGTGGTGCCGCTGAGGAGATCCATTGCCCGCAGGAGCATGTCCCCGGCTTCTGCGGTTTGGACGGTGAATTCCTGCACGCCGTCGCGGTCCGTCTCGCGCTCCATTGGGAGGATGCGATCCTGCGGGCGGCTCGTGATCAGTGTGGCGGGGCGGCCGGCGAGTGGGTTCCCGTAGCGGTCCGTCATGCGGATGCGCACGGAGAGGGTGTCCCGGTTGTCCGCGACGATCGTGCGCCGCTCGGCGATGATGGTGGATTGCAGAGGATCCATCGTTTCCGGGAGCACCGTAAAGCGCGCGGGGTGCGCGTCATACAGAGCCGGAACCTCTGCGTCGTACGCTCCCGCCTGCCAAAGATCATCGCCGCGCAGCCGCACGTTCGCCGATCCCGCATGGTCGGTCGTTGCCTCGATTGTCCGGTTGGTGCCCGTTTCGCCCGCGATGCGGACGGGAATGGTGGATGAGGGCGGGAAGCCTCTCAGAAGCATTTCCGTGCTGAGTCCGGCCACGGTGTCCCGGACATCGATGGTCGCGGCAATGGCTTTCCCGGCGTATCCCAGGAATGCGAGAATGCCGATGGCAAGAAGGACGCGATGGCGCATAAATCTCTCTAGTATAGCCTGTTTCTCCTCTTGTCTCAATTCGCCATGAGTATATTTCGCAATATTTTTTTATGTGCGTCCACATCCGTTTGAATAGGTTCACATACATCCTGGACTCCCGGAGGGTTTCCCTCTGAGAGCCATG
>CAZWCH010000091.1:0-2672 GCA_964632925.1 uncultured Candidatus Peribacteria bacterium | reverse complement strand
ATGCCGGAATCCCCAGGAGTGGAGCCGACTTCGACCGTGACGATTTCCCCGTCGAGACCGATGTTCGCAAAGGAAAGAAGTTTTGTGAGCATAACGATGGGGTGGATGGAATGGGTAGGACTATGTGAGTGTACTTTCGTACACCCTCCTGTCCAGGAAAAGGCATAGACAGAGACGCAGGAAATGGTTGTAGTTACGTCATTACAAGAGACCCTCTCCCTTTTGAAGGGAGAGGGCAGGGTGAGGGTTCTCGGAGGTATACTTCCCGCTGTGACGAAGAACAAAATTGCTCCACACCTTGTTATCGGAAGAAAGGGGGAAGACCACGCAGTGCAATTTCTCCAGAAGCACGGGTATCGCATTCTCAATCGCAATGTTCACATCGGGAAGCACGACGAGATCGACGTCATCGCCGTGGATCCGCATGACAACGTTCTCGCGTTCATCGAGGTGAAGACCCGATCGCGCGCGGGTGATGACTATGTTCCGTCCCTCAATCTCACCCGCGAGAAGCGCCTGCGCATGTTCCGCGCGGCGCGCCGCTGGATGACGACACATGCCTACGATGGTGGATACCGTTTTGATCTCATTGGCATCGCGGGGAGCGCCGTTATCGAACACATCCTCGATGTCCGTGTCCGCGATGAGCGGAGGCGCCCGCAGCGATCATGGCAGGTCGTGCCGTGGTGAGCGAGCGCAGCGAGTCGAATGGTGAGTGGTGTGTTCCCTGGTGCAGGCTTTGGTGTACTGTAGACGGAGGTTATGCCAGCCGCGTATGAAATTACGGAATAAATTCACCATTCTTTTTCTCGCGAGCTTTCTTTTGAACGTCGGCGGGTTCGGTCTTGTCTACTATCACCAGTCGTTGCAGGAGACTGATGCGGCTGTCGTTGATGCCGCTGGCAGGAACAGAATGCTTTCCCAACGCATGGGGTTCTACGCGGAACAGATTGTCAGGGTTGGAAAAGAAGAGGCCAAAGCGGAGCTGCAGAGCATGACCGATCTCCACGATATTTCCTTTTACGCCCTGAAGGACGGAGGCGTCGCTCCCGGCATTGCGCGTGACATCCCGCTTCCGTCGATGCCGCAGGATCTCCTGCCGTTGGCATCGGCTTCCGAAGAGCTGTGGCGGCAGTACAAAGAGCATGCGGAGGTCATTGTGCGGGAGCCGGCGGTTATCGATGGCAATACGAATCCGCGTGTTGCCGCGGCAGTGGAGTTCCTCGAAGAGAACGGGTCGGAAATGCTGCGGAGGAACAATGTGATGGTGGCGGCGTACGTCGCCCTCAACCGTGCGAAGTACCACACTCTCCTCTTCGTTTTTTCTGCGGTCAGTCTCGTCTTTCTGCTCCTCATCGGCCTCATTTTCATCGTCACCAGGCGCTCCGTTTTGTCTCCGCTCCTGCGGCTGAGCGCCGGCATTCGGGAAATCGGCGCCGGCAATCTGGAGTACCGCATTGCCATCGCCACCGAAGACGAGATCGGCGATCTCGCCCGATTTTTCAATGAAATGGCCGCAAAATTGCGCACATCCTACGACAATCTGCGGGCAAAAGTCCGCGAAGCCGAACGCGAGGCGGAGAACGTGAAAAAGTTCTACGAAGCCGCGGAGGCGGCGGCGGAGCAGATCATCATCACCGATGTCGATGGGAAGATCCTCTACGCCAACAAAGCCACCCAGAAGATCACCGGCTTCCCGGTGCGGGACATGATTGGAAAGAGACCGTCTCTCTGGGGAAAGCAGATGAGCAGCGCCTTTTATGCCGCGATGTGGAAAAGCATCAAAGACGAGAAGCAGACCTTCCATGGCGAAATAAAAAACAGGAGGAAGGACGGCCGGGAATATTTCGCGGATCTCTACATTTCCCCGATCTTCGACGCCAACAATAATGTCAAATTTTTCGTCGGCATCGAGCGGGACATTACGAGAGAAAAGGAGCTGGAAAAACTGCGCGTGGATTTTTTGGCGCTTGCGTCCCATCAGTTGTGCACGCCGCTTTCCGGCATCAAGTGGCTGATCGATACGCTCAATCGCACAATACTCGGTCCGGTGACGCCCAAGCAGAAGGAGTACCTCCGCCAGATTTATCGAGTCAATGAGCGGATGATCAAGCTCGTGTTCGACATGCTGAATGCCTTGCGGCTCGATTCCGGCGATGCCGTGGCCAAAAGGGAGAAGCTCTCCGTCGCCGATCTCTACGGAGAAACGTTGGTGATGATGGAACCGGTTGCGAAGGACAGGGGAGTCGTACTGCGCAACGCCGCTGACAAGCGCGCGGGCATGATGATGGAGACCGACGCGCTGATGCTCAGGAGTATCATCGAATGTTTTGTCTCCAATGCCATTCAGTATTCCAGCGGCGGCCAGGAAGTGGTTCTGGACGCGCAGGAAGATGCCGCCGGCATCACGCTCTCCGTGCAGGATTCCGGCATCGGCATCCCCGCGGAGGAGCGGGAAAAAATCTTCGAGCGTTTTTACCGCGCCTCCAATGCCAAAAAAATGAGGCCGGATGGCACCGGTCTCGGTTTGTACATCGCCGCCATGCTTGCCAAGAGCATTGGCGCCGCGATCACGTTCGCCTCGGAAGATGGCCGGGGGTCGTCCTTCCGCGTGCGCGTGAATAGGTTCACATACATCCTGGACTCCCGGAGGGTTTCCCTCTGAGAGCCAT
>CAZWCH010000090.1:0-2674 GCA_964632925.1 uncultured Candidatus Peribacteria bacterium | reverse complement strand
GGTTCCGGAATCGCACGGTGATCGCGCATGCACGGGGGACGGGAACCCAGGTATCGGGAAGGCTGAGGCATCCCTCTTCCGCCGTTTCCTTTTCACGGCTGCTCCAGGTGATGTGCGGATTGATGAACGCGGTCACTTTTCCATGGAGCAGTGCGATGCAGACACGATGTGATTCTCCGATTTGCGGAGCGGCGAGGCCGACTCCTTCCGCGGCTTTCATGGTCTCTTCCATGTCACGGAGGAGCGTAAGAATATCTTTCGTCACACGAGTGATTTCCCGTGTCTTTGTACGGAGTATTTTGTTGTCTTTCCCTGTGAGGATTCGGAGGATGGAGATGGGGGGATTGTAGCCGAAAAATTATGGCGCTGATGCGGCCGGGTGGCACTTGCTTGTACGATGAATTCCGAAGCTGCATCGTGACTGCGCTCGTGCCACCCGGACCTATCACCGCGAGGTTTTGGCCATTTCCGGCAACCCCGCCCTGCGCTGCAGTTCTTCGTACGAATGAATATGGCCGTGTTCCAGGAGTTTCCTGAGCACCTGCGCGGTCAGGAGCACATCGGCCATGGCCCGGTGGCGGTCAGGCGGAAGCGGGATAGAGAAACGCTCGCAGAGCGTATCTAGGTTGTGCCGGGAGGCCGTGGGGAAGAGGCTTTTACTGAGGAGCATGGTGCAGAGGCACGGCGGCAGGTCCACATACCCCCAGCAACACTCTTTTTCGACATCAAGAAAACCTCTGTCGAATGCGGCATTGTGCGCGACGAGGAGGGAGTCTTTCGCGAAAGCAAGGAATGCGGGAAGAACGGTCATGATGGTGGGCGCGTCGCGCAGCGCGTCGTCCGTGATGCGGTGGATCCGCTTGGCGTCCGGCGGGATCGGGCGTTCAGGATTCACCAATGAAGAAAATATGTTCGTCTGATCGATCTGCCCCTTTTCGACTCGTATGGCGCCGATTTCGATGATGCGGTGCCCTCTCTTCGGATCGAGCCCCGTCGTCTCGATATCGAAAACCGTGAGGGAGGGGAGGGGCATAGGAAACGGAATATAGGGTGCGGGTGTGGGTGAGGGCGAGGAGAAGGAGTTGAGCCGCCGATGTGTTTATACTGTAATCATGCAACGACGAGGAATTTTCGGTGTGCCCATACAGCTGGTCATGCGGGAACTGCGGAAACTCTACCATCCGCCGAAGACGTTTCTCCACTTCCGGACGCCCCTCGATCTTCTCATCGCCACCGTCCTCTCCGCGCAGTGTACCGATGTCCGTGTGAATCTTGTGACGCGCACGATTTTGTATCCGAAGTACCGGACGGCGCGCGATTATCTGGACGTTTCCCGGCGGGGGCTCGAGCGGGATATCCGGACGTGTGGCTTCTACCGCACGAAGGCGAAGCACATTCAGGACCTGTGCCGTCTCCTCGTCGCGCGATTTCGCGGAAAAGTTCCGCAGACGATGGAGGAGCTCACGCAGCTCCCAGGGGTTGGGAGGAAAACGGCGGCAATCATCCTTGCAGCGGTGTTCGGGAAGAACGAGGGGATTGCGTGCGACACGCATGTGATCCGCCTGTCCCGGCGTCTCGGCCTCACGTGCCACCGTGACCCGAAGAAGATCGAGCTCGATCTCATGCGGCTTCTTCCGCGGCGCCAGTGGGGGGTCGTCAACCCTCTTCTCATCAGCCACGGCCGCGCGGTCTGTACCGCGAGGAGCCGGAAGTGCGATCTGTGTGTGTTTCAGAAGGAGTGTCCATCATCGCTGACTATGGGACGGCCGGATCTGGCGAAGAGGTAGGGGTGATGGGCGTTGATTCTCATGGGTGTATGCGATACACTTCCGCCAGTTCTAGCGGTTCTTTCACTCTTTTCATCAAAGGAGATGCACGATGGTTCTTGCATTGGTGTTCGTTGGGTTGGGGATCGTGGTCAGTGGTGCTCTTGTCCTGTGCTGGGTGTGCTTCTGGTTCTGGGACCGGAAGATGCGGGATGTTGCGGTGCTGCTCAATCGTCCTGGTCTTCGATCATCAGAGGAGCTCCGGCCGCTCTACATTCTTCAGGATGAGTATCTGGAACAGGAAGAGGCATGGCACCTGCGGTACCATTGGTGCCTGCTCCTCGCGCCGATCTTCTTCGGTCTGGCGGCATTTTGTGTCGTCTACGTACTGACGGAGGACTTTCATCCCTGGGTTCATGTTCCACTCACGGCCGTGAGTGCGGCCGGAATACTTCTGGGGTGTGGATACCTCGGATACGGGGTTGTGCGAGAGAAGATTCTCCCGCTCGAGGATGGGAAATGCGAGGAGGAGTGATGGATGGGGCAGCTTCGGCTGCCCCTTTTTGTGATTCTCTCGGCCCTTCGCCATCCAACCATCGTTTGCGTGAAGAATAGGGTTCAGGCTCATGTACTCTTGCATTTTTATATTTTTCATTTATAATATAGATCGCTGTTTCTTCACATTTTCGCCCCTGTTTTTTTCCGGCTTTGCGGCTGGAAGGAGGAGGAAAAATGGACATGATTGACATGATTTTGTTCGCTGCCTTGGCGGCCTATGATGTCGCCCTCCTGTTCTTCTGTCTTCATAATTTCTTCGGCCATCGGGCCGTGGATGCGAAGAGCAGGGATGAGGCGCAAAATTCTCACTTAAGATGCGACACTTGGTAGGATAGTTGGCTTCCATTAGC
>CAZWCH010000089.1:0-2680 GCA_964632925.1 uncultured Candidatus Peribacteria bacterium | reverse complement strand
GGTTCAATGTGCTCCAAGCCCATTCGGAGCTGGAGAAGAACCTCCTCGCCTCAGATCTCGTCTCCTTGTTCCGCCGATTCTCCACTTCGTGGGGCGACCAGATGAACGCCGTGCTCGGCAACGCAATCATGGCACTCCTGGAGGCACCGGGAGGGTGGACGCTTGCCGACCTGCGCCGTTTCCTCGTTGAGAAGGAGTTCCGCAGGAAGATCCTCCGGGAGGTGGAGGACCCCGAGGTCAGGTACTGGTGGGAGAAGCAGTTTCCACTCCTCAAGGGGACACCGCACGCTTCGGTGCTCACACGGCTCGACACCTTCCTTCGTCCGAAGCCGGTGCGGTTCGTGGTATCGCAGCGAGAGGCACGCCTTGATCTTGGAGCGGTGATGGCTGAAGGCAAGATCTTCCTCGGCAAGCTCGCCCAGGGGCTCATCGGCGAGGAGAATGCGTATCTTCTGGGATCACTCCTCGTCTCGAAGTTCCACCAGCTCGCCATGGCTCGTCAGGCGGAAGCCAAGGAGAATCGGCGGGACTTCTTCCTCTACGTCGATGAGTTCCATCACTTCGTCTCTCCCTCAATGGCCGCAATCCTCTCAGGTGCCCGCAAATACCGTCTCGGCCTGACCCTCGCGCATCAGGAGCTTCACCAACTTGCAGAGCGGGATCGAGACATTCTCGCCTCCCTCCTCTCCAATGCGTACACCCGGGTGATGTTCCGGCTGGGAGACGAAGACGCCCGGCGACTTGCCGATGGGCTCTCCTCCTTCGAGACGAAGGATCTCCAGAACCTCGGTCGAGGGCAGGCGATCGTACGGGTGGAGCGGTCTGAGGGCGACTTCAACCTCGCGACTGAACCTGCGCCCGACTGGCTTGAGGAGAGCGACGAGGGGACGGTAGAGATCGTCCGGGATGGGTCGCGGGCGCAGTATGGGCGGGATCTCGCGGAGATCGAGACGGAGCTGGCGGCCACGTACGAGAGCGCGAAGGAGGTCGAGCCAGAGCCCGCGCCCAGAAAAAGAAAAGTGGAAACTCAGCTGACTCCAGAACCCCCCGTGGAGAGGCAAGACCCACTACAGCAATCGGAACGACCACAACCCTTGACTCCTCTGCGCGCGAAGCCTCATCCTATACCCGAACCCGCGCCTTCTCCGGCTACGAACGATGTGTCTGCAACGGAGGCGATCGAAGACCTTGCGCCACCGGATCGGCGGCCAGGCAAGGGTGGAGAGCAGCACAAATATCTTCAGCATCTTATCAAATCGTTCGGCGAAGAGCGCGGGTTCAAGGCGACGATCGAGAAGCAGGTGCTCGATGGCGCTGGGAGCATCGATGTTGCTCTCGAGCGAGATGGTGAGCTCATCGCGTTTGAAGTCTCGATATCGACCGGAGTGGAGTATGAGATGCATAATATTTCGAAGTGCCTTGAAGCAGGAGCGGCGCTGGTGGTTGTCGTGTCGCCAGACCGGCGACACCTGCGAGGAATCCAGTGGGCGGTTGAGTTGTTTGAGAGGAAGAAGCTCCTGACTTGTAGCACCCCGGAGGATCTGCCGACACTCTTCGATTCGTTTAGGATATCAAATCAAAAGCAGGAAACGGTGCGTGGCTGGAAGATAAGGACAAATTTCCAAGTGGCCACCGCCGCAGAGCAAGAGGTCAAAAAGTGTGGCATCGCCCAGGCGATCCTAGCGGCAATGAAGAGACTGCGCGGATGAATCTCCGACTCGCAAGTGCTATATTTGCATAAGGCCACTAACATATTCCACACCTTGAAACCAGAAGGAGGTTTCGATGCTCTTGCCATCATTGGCATTTAGTCACACTCATCAGTGTTTCGAGAAACGAACTATCGAAGCTCAATCCATTATCGAATCGATGGACCTTCCCTTGAGCGCAACATTTCAGCTGACTCGCGGGTGTAATCTTCGGTGCGTCTATTGTTCGGAGCCTCCTGGCATCCCTACCCGCAAACATGAAGAGATGCTGCAGATGCTAGACAAGCTCGTGGGGATGCGTCGGATCATCTTGTCTGGTGGCGAGCCGATGCTCTATCCGCGCTTTTGGGAGATACTTGAATACGCGCGAGCACGATTTGAGCTCGTGGTTCTCTCCACGAACGCGGTATACATAACAAGGGAGAATGTCGACCGCCTTCGACCCTTAGTAGACTACATCGACATCACTGTTGATGGCCCGCGGAAGCAACATGACCTGATCCGGGGTAGCTACAAAGAAGTTCTCCGAGGCCTGGCTCATGTAGCATCCGCTGGAATTCCCTTTTCAACCATTTGTGTGTATCTTCCACAGAATCGGGAGTTTATCCACTACACCTGCCAGACAGGCGATGCGCTTGGTGCCGTCAAAGTGAAGATTCTTACCCCCATTCCCAAGGGCAGAAGCACAAATGTCTTTACAGATTTTGTAACGGGGGATGCAATCGAGAATCTTCGGCGGTTTCTTGCTCAAGAAAAGGAGCGATGCGGCTGGACCGTACGAATAACAATCACCGACTGGATGCGAGTAGGTAAGGGACATGCCATTCTCATTGAGCCTGATGGTAGAATGATTGCGTCTCCCGTCTGTGACGACGATGAGTGCATTCACCCATTCGGAAACCTGGCAACCTCGCTATCTCAGGAGCTGTGGTCATTGTATCCATACAAGGAAAATCATCTAAGGAAGTACC
>CAZWCH010000088.1:0-2728 GCA_964632925.1 uncultured Candidatus Peribacteria bacterium | reverse complement strand
ACCGCGTCAATGCGCGCAAGACGCGCTACGACGATTTGCTGCAGAGAGAGGATGACATCCGCAGTGAATTCGGCGGAGGCGGGTAGGGATGCTTCCCTAATACGCCGGCGTCTCTCCCGAATCCGGATACGGGAAAGTCTGTGGTTCATTTGGGGATGCTTCTCCACCAAACCACGGGACCCACGACGGGAACCATGACGGAACCGGGCTTGGAGGGGGAGCCGCCTCTCTCACAGGTTCCGCGCCATAACCACCGCCTCCCATGCTTCCTCCACCATCCTGCGGCGCATAGTACCTCTGGACCGGCGCACCCAGATCGCCACTCTCCATTCCTCGGAACTCCGCCCCTGCACCATCATCCCACTGCGGCCTCGTCGTCGGTGCGGTCTGCGACGGTGCACCAAAATACGATTCAAAGCCACCGCCGCCGCCTGCTCCACCGCCCTGGCTTCCTCCACCAAACCCTCCGCCACCGCTACCGCCCCCTCCTCCGCCCATTTCATACTTCGTCGACCGAACGACGGTCTCCGGGTACTCGAACCACCGGTATTCCGTCTGCTCGGTATCCGTGTCCAACCAACGCACATGGCTGCCATTGACGGAAAACTCCGCAGCGGACCTGTCATTGAATCGCTCGAGGGAAACCTGCAACACAGAAGGCAGAGACGGATTGACCATCGCATTCGTGACGGTTCCCTCCAGCACGAAGACGACGCTGCCTCCTGATGGAACCCTTGTGTTCACCGTGGATCCATGAAGATCCTGGCAGGCGACGGAGAGTGTGCCCAGTGTTATATCAATGACCCTGCAGGTTGCTCTCTGTGTTGCATCGGCTTTGTTAAAAAGGTGGAACCCACTACCATTGAACTGGACATTGTGTGCCGCTATCGTGAAGATCACGTCGGAGAGAACGACGTTGTTGATGCCGTTGAGATAATTCCTATTGCTTTCCGCGACGAACTTGAACTGCCCGATGGGCGCGTAGCCGGTTGGCACCATTGACCCGTTGGCGTCGGGGTTCGCGTTCACGATGGATGCGATCTTCGAGAGCACCGTAACGTGCTTTTCGCCGACGATATCCCGTGCCGTACCGCCAATCGAGGATTGCCCGATGTAGACATTCCCCCTCTTCACGCGAACGGCGCCTCCTTCGTTCTTGAGACCGAACTGAATAGATTCGCCGGACACCGCCCCTGCGACATCCGTCTTCATGAGCGGACGGACGATGATCACCGCGTTCGCATCCTTCGGAACAATAAAGAGTTCGTCTGCTTCGGCGCAGAACGTCTTGCCATTCTGTACATCAGCACTGCATGCCCCTCTCGTGGCCGATGTGAACGGCGCAATCTCTCCCTCGCGGAAGAGTTCCAGCCGATCCACGGAAAGTGCCCGCGAATCCAGTGAACTGATGTGCAGCGCCTGCACGGTCATGTCCTCGTTCTCCGCGCGGAATTGCATCCGGAGAATGGCATCACCCAAATTGCCGCCGAGGAGCTGGCGACTGCGGATAGGCATTGTGTCCTTGGTGACAAAGAGACTGCCTCCGCCGGCCGCGATGCGCCACACGGTGGACGGGGTCGTTGTGACGATGATGTCGCATATCGGGCAACCTGCTGCGAGGGTTACTATCTGCAGCGGCTCTCCCGTCTCCCTGCGCGCGCCGATGAAGTCGTCTTTCGGAGCGCTATCATACCCAAAACGCATCATGGCGCTACCATCCACGGGGCTATCCACCACATCGGCGCGGACTTCGAAACGAGTTGGGTCTCCATCATGAAGAACGTAGCCGTTTTCAGAAATATGGTCGAAGCGGACGACATTGTCCTCCGGAACAATGCCGCTCTCGACCGGCGCATCCACTCTATTGTCTCCGTCCACATCCACCCAGAGCGTGAAGTTTTCAAAATTGGCAAGCGGGTTCGCCGTGTCTTCGCTCGTGCCGTCGAAGACGACGCTCGTCAGTACCACCGATTGACCGGTCGCCATCGCTTCGAATGCCAACATGGTGATATCCCTCTGACCAGGTACGACAGTATCCTGCGATGCAAGGCTTTTTTGTGCAATGAAGAGCTTTGGCGAAGCAGCTCCGCCACCTCCGCCACTACCACAGATGCCATTTTGGCATGTACCGCCAGTAGGCGAGCAGGCGGCGCCGTCATTGCCAACGGGGTGTTGGCAGGTATTCGTGGCGCCATCGCACTGATCACTCGTGCAGAGATTGTCATCGGCAGTACACGCTGCCCCACTCGCTTTCTTCGCATCATCGGGGCAGGCGCCAGAGTTTCCGGAACATTTCTCCGCTGCATCGCATTCACCTGCGGTAGCGCGGCAGACTACCGTTGCCGCAGCAAATTGGCATGTGGCGGATTCGCAGCAACCGCCACCATCGCACTGCTCACCTGACTCCACTATTCCATTGCCGCAAACAGCTCCTCCACCTCCTCCTCCTCCTTCTCCTCCGACGCGCACCATCGCCACGGCATCGGCAATAATCTGGTTCGCCGTCTTATTCTCATCCACCGGAGGGAGCGGCGCCAGGACCACATTGATGCGCCCGCCATTCGTCGTGATTCTCCCGATGGATTGCCAGAGGGTGCCGTCACCCAGAAGATCCCGACCGTTGGGTCCGTTGCGCTGATCTACCAGCGCTCCAGGCGTGATGGCGTCCCCATCGCGCAGGAAGTACATCACCCGTGTTTCAAACACGGGGGGAACATTGGCATTGTGC
>CAZWCH010000087.1:0-2854 GCA_964632925.1 uncultured Candidatus Peribacteria bacterium | reverse complement strand
CGTTCACGTTCACGGACGGGGAACAGGAATTTTACACACAGCGGAACCTTCAGGCGCCTCAGCGCTGTAAAGGTTGCCGTTCTGCCCGCAAGTCCGATCGGGGAAACCGGACCCTCCACGACGCCGTCTGCGCTCAGTGCGGCAACGCCTGTCAGGTCCCCTTCAAACCACGACCGGAATCGGAGGGGGGAAGGCCTGTTCTCTGCACTGCCTGCTTTCAGGCTCAGCGCGCTTCGGCCTAATGCCCGGCATACGTAATTGAGAAAAAGGACGCAGGTCACCTGCGTCCTTTTTCGTACCGTCATTTGCTACACTAGTCGCCATGCCGTTCGCCGTTCGCCGACTGAAGGAGGGGCGTCGCAGGAGACTCTCTATTTTGCACGCTCTTCTCCTGACCATCCGACCCGCGCTTCGGCGAATCCTCTCCCGGCAACGACAACAGGAAGAGCGCACGCGGAACACACGCCTTGTTACGATCGCCATCGCCGCCGTATGCGCGGCCCTGTTGATAATCGTCGCATGGAATCTCCTGCAGACGCTCCGCACACTTTCGATTTCCACTCTGCTCTCCGCGGGATCAACAACTCTCGCGGAAGACGCCTACGGCCACACGAACATCCTCCTTCTCGGGCAAGGCGATTCTTCACATGATGGCATCGACCTCATCGACAGCATTATGGTGGCAAGTCTCGAGCGAAAGACCGGTGCCATTGCCCTCCTGTCTCTCCCCCGCGATCTCTACTTCCTCCGGACGGAACAGATAGGTACCGGCCGCCTGAACAGTCTGTACCGCGATACGAAGTACTCCCTGAAGCGCAAAGGGCATAATGAGTCCGAAGCGTCGTTGCTGGCCGTCCGCGCGCTTGTAGAAGAACTTTCGCAGGCGCTCTCTGTAGAAATACACCACGCCGTAAAAGTGAACTTCACGGGCTTCATAACGGCCGTGGATGCTCTCGGCGGCCTCCCGATCGATATTCCCGCGCGTATCACGGACACTGCGTTTCCCGGACCGAACTACACCACAGAAACGTTCTCCATCCAACAGGGTCCCCAAACGCTCGACGGTCAGACTGCGCTGAAATACGCACGGAGCCGATCCACCACGAGCGATTTCGATCGTTCCGGGCGACAGCAACTCATTCTGGAAGCTCTTTTGCAACGCGTGAGAGAAACGGGACTTCTCACAAAGCCGAACAAGCTCCTGGCATTGTTCAAAATCATAAGCAACAACAGCGAAACAACCCTCTCGCTCCGCGAACTCCTCACTCTTGCCAAAATCGGCAGGAGCAGCCCGCCCCCCCGCATCGTCTCCCTGCACCTCTCCGATCGCAACGGCCTCTACGGGGAAATTCTCGAGCCCGGCGGCTTCCTCTACGCCCCTCCGCGCGACCAATTCGACGGAGCATCGGTCCTTCTCCCCATCTCCATCCCCGAATTTCCCGTGACATGGAAACAGCTGCAGACTCTCGCCGACATCTTCGTCCATCAACGCCTCCTGCACCACATAGAAACTCCCGTCTCCATCCTGAATGCCGGCGCCCCCCCGGGCAGCGCCCGCCTCCTCGCGAACGAGCTCCTCCGCTTCGGTTTCCGCGTCGGCAACGTGGAAAATGCCCCCTTTGCCAGACAGGAACAATCTTTTGTTCTTTCCGGAGAAAATCCGGACAGGGAAACCGCCCTCGGCGCCCTCCTCCGCTTTCCCCGCAGCCCCTCCCCCCCCTCGCCCTCCCCCATCGCCACAGAAGACCTGACCATTGTTCTCGGAAAAGAATACCGCTTCGCGCATTTTCAGAGCCTCCTCCTCCCTCCGCACCAATGACGCCGCGCGAGATCATCGCCCATGCCTGGCACATCACGGTGCGGGAGACCCCCCTGCGGCGATGGGGCTTCGCCCAAACCCTCCTGGAAACGCTTCTGGAAGCGAAACTCGTCTTCTATCAAATCTATTTCATCACCACATACGTACGGGAGGGGGAAGGCGCTGGTTTCTTCGACCTCGAAGCAATTCTGTACCGGAACCTGCCGCTCTGGCTCTTTCTGACGATCATCATCACATTCATCCTCATGGTCATCATCGAAATCTTCCTTCCGAAAATGTGCCTCGGTGCCGTCATTGGATTGGGAGCCAAGGCCCACCGCCGGGAAGAATTGCGCGGCGGCCTCGTCCTCGCCCTCTACAACTTCTGGCCCATCTTCGCGCTGCAGGAATTCTTTGTTTTCGGCAGTATCACCACCACAATCACCGCCATTTCCCTCGCCCTCCGGTACGGCACGGAGGGGATGCGCTTCGCCGCGATCGGCTTCATCCTCCTCTTCTTCCTCTTTTCCAACTTCGTGAAATTCTTTGCCAGTTTCGCGGAAGAGTCGATTGTCATCCGCAAGATAGGCATATTCCGCGCCGTCGGACAGAGCTTCAAATTAATCGTGAGCTACCTCAGTCACGTGATGTTCCTCCTCATTCTCCTCCTCATGATCTCCCTCCGCATCGCCATAAATGCGGTCACCATCCTCTTCATTCCGGGCATCGCCATCGGCCTCGGCTTCCTTCTTCCCATCTTCCTCCCCTCCGCCCTCAGCTACGCCATTGCCACAGTGGTGACAGCCATCGCCGTCGTCTTCGTCAGCTATCTCCTCACGTATCTCCACGTCTTCAAGCAAACGGTCTGGACCATCACGTACCTCGAGCTCAGCGCGAAGAAGGACCTCGATGTCATCTTGGAATAATCGCGTGGCGCGGAGCCGGGCTCCATGAGTCACAGACAGACGCGGAGCGGCTGTGCGAGGGAATGGGCGAAAGTATGAATAGGTTCACATACATCCTGGACTCCCGGAGGGTTTCCCTCTGAGAGCCATG
>CAZWCH010000086.1:0-2897 GCA_964632925.1 uncultured Candidatus Peribacteria bacterium | reverse complement strand
AGTAGGCGTCGTAGTAGCCGGCGGAGAGGGCGAAAGTTCCGAGCATGATGCGCCGTTTCACTTCGGGGCCGAACCCTTCACTCCGGACACGTTCGTAGTAATCGAGGAGACTCTCCGGGTTCTCCACCGTGTGCCCGTACCGTATCCCATCGTAGCGGGCCATATTCGAACTCACTTCGCAGGGGACGATGACGTAGTACGTCGCGACGCCGTACTTCGTCATGGGGAGGGAGATGTCGACGAGCGTCGCGCCGAGGGATTGGAGAACCTTCGCCGCCTCCCGCACCGCCGCTTCCACGTCCGCGTGCATGCCGTCGATGAAATATTCCTTTGGTAAACCGATGCGGACTCCTTTGAGCTCCGCAGCGACGGATCCGGATCCGTCGCTGCGGAGGTTGTCGCGGTAGTGCGGAACCGGCGCGTCACCCGTCGTCGCGTCGAGCGGGTCATTCCCCGCAATCGCCTCCAGCACGAACGCGAGATCCTCCACTGTTTTACAGAGCGGACCGATGGTATCGAGGGAACTGGCCATGCTCATGACGCCGGAGCGGCTCGTCCGGCCGTACGTCGCGCGCAGCCCGGCGCATCCGCAGAACCCCGCGGGCTGGCGGATGGAGCCGCCGGTGTCGGTGCCGAGGGCGAACAGGCATTCATCGCTCGCGACCGCGGCGGCAGAGCCGCCCGAAGACCCGCCCGCGACGCGCGCCGCGTCCCAAGGATTGCGTGTGACGCCGTAGCAACTCGTTTCCGTGGAACATCCCATCGTAAATTCGTCGGTGTTCGTCTTCCCAAGGCTGATGGCGCCCGTTGCCTTCAGGCGTTTTGTCGTCGTCGAGTCGAAGGGCGGAACATAGGTTTTATCACGGAGGATACGGGAGCAGGCTGTTGTCGGTACCCCCTCCTCGCAGAAGACGTCCTTCGCGAGGTAAGGGATGCCGGTGAGAGGGTGAGTAAATGTTCCCCGCGCATCGGTTTTTCTGGCCATCTCCAGCGCCTGCTCGAAATTCCGATGGACGACGGCGTGCAGTGTTCCATTCACCGCCTCGATCCGTTCGATACATGCGCGAACGAGTTCCGCAGAGGATATTTCCTTCTTCCGCAATTTCTCATGCGCTTGAGCAATGGTAAGGGCAGGCAACACACCCATAACCTAACACTGAACACCTAACACCTGAAAGCTGACACCTATCCGTGCGCCGCCGGCGTCTCTATCTGTCGTCCGCGGACCGGGAGCGGACTCGTGGCGAGGAGCGCATCGGGAGCGAAGTCCGATGGGCGGAGGAGATCGTCGCGAAGGATACCCGAAAGCCCCGTGACTTGTGCGGTCGGCTCCACGCCATTGGTATCAATTTCTTTCAACATGCCGACGAACGCGAGGATGGAGCCGATCTCCTTCGCGGAGGTAACCGCTTCTTCCTCGCCAAGCCGCAGCCGCGCGAGCCTCGTGATGTGTCGTACTTGCAGCGGAGAAACGGTGGGCATGGAGAAAGGATAGCAAAAAAAACCGCCCCGCAAGCGCGGGGCGGAAGAGGAAGGCAAAAGGCGAAGGAAAGCTAATTACCCAAACCAATAACGAACAGCACAATACCTTTCGCAAATAGGACGAGGAGGAGACCGACGACGGCATAGAGGACGGCCTTCTTTGCGGTTTCCTTCCCCTCCTCATCCCCCAAGGAGAAGATGAGGCGGATACCGGCGATGATGATGACGATGGCAGCGAGGAGGCCGATGATGTTCAGGAAAGGATCGACAATCTTCATGATCAATGTCGTAAGATCAGAAGAACCGCTTCCTGGGAGATTGGTGGGGGGTCCTTGAAGGGCCGCCGCCTTCCCGACGAAGAGGAGAGCACCCGAAAGAATTGCCACAGGAACGGAAGTCAGACGCCCGATGGAGAGGAACATAAGATAATGATGGAAAAAATAGGGACAACGTGTATTACACAGCACCACCACCCGCATGTGCAAGGGGAGGAGAAGGTTTCATGTTGACAATGTACAGCGCTTGTTTGCGGAAATCACATTGCGGCCGGCGCTGCGGCCGTGCACGATGACATCGTGAAGCTCCTCAGGCTCCGCGGTCGGAAGGTCTGTGGCCGCGTGCTCCGGAAAGGACGGGCGTGGAGAGGGCGGACGATGCTCGTGCGCTGGATCCCCGGCGCACCGGCGCATCCGGCGGCCAATGCCGGAGAGGATGCGGTGTACGTGGGAACGCTGGCCTCGCGCGCGCTGAGCAAGAAGGCCGTCGAACGCAACCGCATGCGTCGGCGCTGCCGCGAAGCCCTCCGCCTGGTTCTCAAGGAACAGGACCCCGGCCGTCCTGTCGCGAGCATCCAGTTGTTATTGTGCCCGCGGTCTTCTAGCCTGCATGCACCGTTCGCTCACATGAAAGAGGATATCGAGTTGTTTCTTTCCACACTGTGTCCCACATGCCCGACAAGAAACCACCATCGCGGCTCCTCGAGTTCCTCCTGATCTTCGCAATCGTCTACCTCGTGTCGCAGACGATCATGCGCTTCATCGCGCCGAAGCAGGCTGCTCCGCAGGCGGGAGTGGGGAGCATGGTATTGAAGCCGGACGACGCGACGGTACGGGGAGGGCATCATCCCGCGCTCCTCCTCCGCAATTATCAGAGCGGGGCGCTCGTTCTCGCGGACCGCTGCCCGCAGCCGCCCGTGGACGTCTTCTTCGTGGAGAATCCGGGGGCGGCCGATGAGTGGCGGAAGGCGCTAGTGGCGACGGAGACGGCCCGCCCCTGCGCGTCGCTTCTCGCCGTTCCTGCGGGAGGCGAGGCGCAGATCGATCTCGCGCCGTGGAAGTACTCCCTCTTCGGGTCGTACGGCACGTATGAGGCGCGCCTGCCGGTGGATATCAAGGACGCGGAAGGAGAAGAGTGGG
>CAZWCH010000085.1:0-2922 GCA_964632925.1 uncultured Candidatus Peribacteria bacterium | reverse complement strand
TGCGGACCATTTCGACTCCCGCGCACCACTTTTTTGGCCTCTTCGGCGATCCCGGGGTTTCCCATACGCTCATTCCTGTGCGCTTTTCCCGTCGGAGCGCGGAAGTCTGCATGCCCGATACTGTCTAGTGATCTCTGAGAAGCGTCACTACTTCTTCATCTTCGAGTTGCGGAAATTCCCGGTACCATTTGCCGACGGCGTCGAAA
This sequence comes from uncultured Candidatus Peribacteria bacterium, assembly GCA_964632925.1. Classification (GTDB taxonomy): domain Bacteria; phylum Patescibacteriota; class Gracilibacteria; order Peribacterales; family Peribacteraceae; genus 01-FULL-54-110. The sequence continues at coordinate 2,716 of CAZWCH010000085.1, read as the reverse complement.
TGCGCCGGCGTTTGGAGGATGATGACGTCATCGGCTCTCTTTTGAAGGTGTTCTGCGGTATCCGGCGGGCAGACGGGAAGGGCGATGAGAATCTTTTTTATGAGTTTCTGCCGCAGATCGTCGATGGCCGCGAACAGGGTGCCGCCGGTTGCGGCGCCGTCATCCGTGAGAATGATGGTTTTACCCTTGAGATCGGGTCGTGGTCGCACGTTGTACGCTTGCATGCGCCGTGTCATTTCCGCAGTTTCTTCCTCAATGATCGGTTCCATGTCTGCAAACGAGATGCCGTAGGCTTTCATGACATCCTCATCGAGGAACGTCGCACCTCCCTCCGCGAGTGCCCCGATGCCGAATTCCCGATGCCCGGGAAAGCCGATTTTCCGGACGATGTACGGGTAGAGGGGAAGCTCGAGGACGTCCGCGAGCACGCGGCCGACGGCGACGCCGCCGCGAACGAGAGCGAGAATGACGGTGTTGGGTTTTGCTTTGTGCGCAGAGAGTTTTTCTGCGAGAAGCCTGCCTGCTTCTGTGCGATCTTTGAATGTATGCACCATGCGGATTTGGAAATTGGATGAAATCCACCCAGAGACATGTCTCTGGGTGGAAATCTCACCGACTAGGCATCGCGACTCATGACGATGCAGGTGACGCCGAAAACGGCGACCCCCGCAACGGCGGCCCACATCACGTCGTCGAGCAGCCGGTATGTGCCGACCGCAGCTGCGACGGATAGGGCCGTAGATCCCACAATTCTCAAATTTTTCATCATGGGATCCTCCTTTCTTATAAAAGAACGTAGTAGTGAGATGCTGCAAGCGTAGCAAGATTATGCATGTTGTCCATTTGTTCTTTCCTGATACTCTTCCTTGGTGCCCATGACGACATCTTCCCGCCGGTCCGCCGTTCAGTCGCCGTACCAGCGCTTTCAGATGGTACTCGAGCAAACGATGGAGCGACTGCGGCTGTCTGCGCGCGAACGGGAGCTTCTCCGGGAACCGCAGCATGAACATGCGGCGGAGCTTTTCCTGCAGCGTGACGATGGGTCTGCTGCGAAATTTCCCGCATATCGCATGCAATTCAACAATGCACGGGGACCCTACAAAGGTGGCATACGCTACCATCCGGCGGCGGATGCAGACGAGGTGAAGGCTTTAGCGGCTCTCATGGCGATCAAAACTGCCGTGGTGGATATTCCGTTCGGTGGTGCGAAGGGTGGAATCCAATGTGATCCGAAAACATTCTCACGGAGGGAGCTGCAGGAGCTTTCCCGTGCCTATGTTCGCGCGTTCGCCGCGTACCTCGGCCCTGATATCGATTGTCCGGCGCCGGATGTGAACACCAATCCGGAAATCATGGCGTGGATGCGCGACGAGTACGAGACGGTGACGCGCACGTACAGTCCGGCAATGATCACCGGGAAGCCGCTCGCGTACGGCGGATCCCGCGGACGCGACACGGCGACGGCGCGCGGAGGATTTTTCATCATCCAGGAACTCGTGGACCGCGATGCCTTGGATCCCAAGGAACTCCGGGTGGTGATTCAGGGGTTTGGCAATGCCGGGGCTGCCATGGCCGTTTTTCTTCACCAGGCGGGATATACCGTGGTTGCCGTCTCCGATTCACAGGGGGGCATTTACTGTCCCGAGGGTCTCGATCCCATGCGCATTCAGAAGTACAAGAGGAAGACGGGGTCCGTGACGGGCGAATACTGCAAGGGGTCGGTGTGCGATATCGGGAAGATGAAACTCGATCATGTGCAGCGTGTCACGAATGCGGAGCTCTTGGAACTTCCGTGCGATGTTCTCATTCCCGCGGCGCTCGACAACGCCGTCACCGCGGAGAATGCCTCCCGCGTTCAGGCGGCGTACATTGTCGAGCTGGCGAATGGCCCCGTGAGTCCGGAGGCGGATGACATTCTCGAAAGGCGCGGCGTGACCATCGTGCCCGATGTTTTGGCCAATGCCGGGGGCGTGACGGTGAGTTATTTCGAGTGGAGCCAGGGGCGCAGCGGTGAGCAGTGGACCGATGAGCAGGTTGATCGGGACCTCCGGCGCATCATGCTCGATGCGTACAAGGCGGTCCGCCGCACGGCGCGGCGGGAGAAAATCTCGTACCGCGCGGCGGCGTTTTTGGTGGGTGTGCAGCGGATCATCGCGACGATGCGGGCGAGGGGGTGGGTGGAAAAATGAGTTGCGCGTGCTTGTTTCTGTGGTAGTGTCAGCCCTTTTTATGTCGATCACTGCCTACGAACGGTATCGTACGAATGTCGAAGGGGAGCTCCATCGGCTCCAGCCGGCATTGAAACTTACCAAGGATGAGCGGGAACTCTTCACGCGGCCCGACCGCATTTTACAGAAAGACATTTCCATCATGCGCGACAGCGGCGCGCGAGAATCTTTCCCCGCGTACCGTGTTCAATTCAGCAACGTCCGTGGTCCGTACAAGGGGGGCATCCGCTTCCATCCCGAGGCGGACCTCGAGGAGGTGAAAGCGCTTGCGGCGCTCATGATGTTGAAGACCGCTGTGGTGGATATTCCGTTCGGTGGCGCGAAGGGCGGCATTCAGTGCGACCCGCGGCATTTCAGCATCGCAGAGCTCGAAGCGCTGTCGCGGGCGTACGTTGATGCGTTTTGGGAGGAGATCGGAGAAGAGAAAGACATTCCAGCGCCCGATCTTCACACGAATGCGCAGATCATGGCGTGGATGCGCAACCAAT
>CAZWCH010000084.1:0-2931 GCA_964632925.1 uncultured Candidatus Peribacteria bacterium | reverse complement strand
ATGAAATTGTTCCTCGACACAGCAAACATCGATCACGTCCGCGAGATCGCAAGCTGGGGCATCCTCGACGGAGTGACGACGAACCCGACGCTGGTGGCGAAGGAGGGCATCGCCCCTCACCCTAACCCTCTCCCAGGGGGAGAGGGAAATATATTCAAGGAAACCGTTCTCGCGATGTGCGAACTCGTGCCGTGCGTGAGTGCGCAGGTGACGGCGGAGGATTTCCCCGGCATGAAGAAGCAGGGAGAGGAATATGCGAGCTGGCACAAGAACGTCGTCGTGAAAGTCCCCATGACTACCGAGGGGCTGAAGGCATTGAAATATTTCCGACGTAAAGGCATTCGCACAAATACGACACTTGTTTTTTCTCTTCCACAAGCCATTTTAGCGGCAAAGGCGGGGGCAAATATCATCAGCCCCTTCATCGGCCGGCTCGACGACGCCGGAGAGGAGGGGATGGATCTCATCCGTGACATCCTGATCGCATGGCAGCACTATCACTTCGACACCGAAATCCTCGTCGCCTCCATTCGCCACCCGCGGCACGTGGCAGAGGCTGCGCTCCTCGGCGCCCACATCTGCACCGTCCCCTATGATGTTTTCCAGAAACTTCCCCGTCATCCACTCACAGACAGTGGGCTGAAAAAATTTTTGGACGATTGGAAGAAAGTTGGAAAGTAGCTTCCAGCTTCCAGCTTCCAGCTTTCAGGACACCCCTGTAGAATGTTTAATGTGAGCGATAGGTTGCACCTGACACCTGAAAGCTGACACCTGAAAGCTATGTTGCAGATCGGCGTCATCGGCCTCGGCACCATGGGCGCGAACCTCGCTCGCAATGCCGCGCGCAACGGCGCAACCGTTGCCGTCTACAACCGCACGACGGAGAAGATGGAGGAATTTATGAAGACCCACGGAAAGGAAGGCTGCTTCATTCCCTGTACAACTCTCACGGAAATCCTGAAAGCTCTGAAGCCACCCCGTGCCATTTTGATCATGGTCAAAGCAGGAGAAGCCGTCGATGAGGTCATTCATGATCTCCTGTCCCTACAACCGACAACCTACTCCCTACAACCTCACGATATTCTCATTGATGGCGGAAACAGTCACTACAAGGATACCGAACGCCGCATCAAAGAACTCCTCGGCCTACTCCCTACTCCCCACTCCCTACCCCCTGGAGGTGTACGGTTTATGGGAATGGGTGTTAGCGGTGGCGAGAAGGGCGCACTCCTCGGCCCCAGCATGATGGCTGGAGGATCGGCGGAAGGGTACAAAATAATAGAACCGCTCTTGCTGAAAATGGCAGCGTCCCTCGACTCCGCTCGGGATGACGCAGAGCACCAGAAGAAATGCGTCGCATTTCTCGGACCCGGTGGCGCCGGCCATTTCGTCAAAGCGGTCCACAACGGCATCGAGTACGGCCTCATGCAGCTCATCGCGGAGGCCTATCACCTTCTAAAAGACATCGGCAAAAAATCCAACGCGGAAAGCGCGAACATTTTCGCGGAGTGGAACACCGATACCGCTCTCTCATCCTACCTTCTCGAAATCACGGCAAAAATCTGCAGAAAGAAAGATCCGGAATCGGGCAACGATCTCCTCAATGTCATCAAAGACGCAACAGGTCAAAAGGGGACAGGACAATGGGTCGTGGAGGCGGCGCTCCGCTACGGGGTTGCCATTCCAACGATCGGCGCAGCTCTTGATGCCCGCATCATCTCGAATCAGAAGGAACTCCGCGTGCGGCGCAGCCATACGTTTCCTTTCACCGCCACAAAGGAACATTGTCCAGGCCTCGTCGACACCATCCGTTCCGCTCTCCTTCTCGCAACAATCTGCACGTACGCGCAGGGGTTCGATCTCCTCGAGCGCACGAGCGCGGAAGAGCAATGGAACCTCCGCATCATGGAGATCGCGCGGATATGGCGCGGGGGGTGCATTATCCGCTCCGCGCTCCTCAAGACATTCCAGGATATCTTCGCAGGAAAGAACGATGAAAAAAACCGACTCGGCGCCGCATTCAGCGAAACAGCGCAAAAACGATGGCGCGCCGTCGTCGCCCTCGGCGCGCAGAACGGCATTCCGCTTCCCGCTTTCGGAGCATCCCTCAGCTACTTCGATGCGCTCCGCTCCGCCCATCTCCCCGCGAACCTCACCGCCGCCCAGCGCGACTTCTTCGGCGCCCACGGCTACGAACGCATCGATAAGGAAGGAGCTTTTCACGCGCAATGGGAATGAGCGAAGGAACTCTCGGCATCCTCTTTTCCTTCGGCGCACTCCTCAGTTGGGGGTTCGGCGATTTCTTTATCCAGAGAACCGCACGCCTTATCGGGACATGGAAGGCACTCCTCTGCATCACCATTTTCGGGGCTATCGTCCTCTTCCCCTTCATCCACGAGGACCTGCAAACACTCACCATGGGAGATTTCTCGCTCCTCTGGCTCGTGGGTGTCGTCAGCCTCTCCGCCGCCCTCTTCAATTTCGAGGCACTCAAGCGCGGCAAAATCGCAATCATCGAACCCGTCATGGGCATGGAACTCCCATTGACCGTAGCTCTCAGCATCCTCCTCTGGAAAGAGGCGGTCTCAATCACCCAACTCTTCCTCATCATCATCACCTTCACTGGCATTACCCTCGCGGTCATCCACAACCACACTCACCCAAACGATCGCCGCAGGATTGTCGAACAAGGCATCATCTTCGCTGGCCTCGGCGCCATCGCAATGGCCCTCGTGAACTTCACGACCGGCGTCGCAAGCCAGGCAACGTCGCCTATCCTCGTCATCTGGTTCGTCCACACCCTCCTTGCTCTCATCTGCGTGGCCTATCTTGCAATCCAAGGAGAACTACAAAGCCTCCTCGCGGACCTCCGATCCTACCCGGCATCCATCGCAGCTGTGAGCATCCTCGATAACCTTGCGTGGATCTCGT
>CAZWCH010000083.1:0-3020 GCA_964632925.1 uncultured Candidatus Peribacteria bacterium | reverse complement strand
ATGGGTATCCGGAGAGTACGGAGTGCCGTTTTGGACTGCCTTCGAGGCGACGTTGGCGACGAAGCCGCAGTCGCCCCATGCGTTGAACGTCACGGTGATCGTTCCCGAGGAAGGCTGGCCGTTCGGAATGCAGTTGATGCCTCGATTGAGCAACTCCTGGCAATCCCAACCGGGAGAACTGAAACCGACCACCTGCCAGCTGTAGGGGAAGGAGTCGGCCGGACCGTACGCTCCGGTGTACTTCTGGGGCTGCCCGATGATGACGTGCGTTCCGGCCGGAGCCGTCACGGTGCAGTACTGTGGAACGCCGTACAGCGTAAGGCCCTGATCGGCGATGGCGGGAGAGCAGGTCGTCGTGGTAGTGGTCGCTCCTCCTGCCCTGCACATTCTGTCGCAGGTGGGCCGGTCCTGCGCGAAGGCAAGACCACTCGTCGCGCACTGCTCTAGGGACATTGCAGTGCAGGCCTGGCCGTCCGTGACGCAGCACCAGCCCGTCGCTGCGCTCGCGGAACTCGCGGAGGAAGGGAACGAACCCTCGCCTCCCGTCTGAGCCGGCAGCTTGTCATTCCACTGCAAGAGGAGGACTGTTGCTAACGCTACAACAGCACCGATGGACCAGAGAGGGAGAGAACGGTGCACGGCGACAAAAATTGTAGCACATCCGCGAGGAGGTTAAAGAGGAAGAGGCGTGGGAGGGAGTGGAAAGAGATATCACGGATGAGAATCCATCATCGAAAGCTTCCTGCACCGCCGTTTGTAGACAACAAGTGCGACCACGGGCAAGCCGATACTTGCGAGCGCAAGACCCAAGGAGAACGTGACGGATAGCGCCGCCGCGGGATGGAGAGGCGAAGGCTGATCCAGGGGATCCTGGCAGTCCTCCGGGCAGATATCTCCTTCGCCAACGGCGCACAGATCATCGCCGCAGCGAGTCGGGAACGTGAGTGGAGGCGCGATCTCCCCCCTGAACATCAGCGGCGGGCAGTCGTTGCTTGCATCCGCATCGGCGCTGTCGCATGGCTTCACACTGACATCGATCGTCGCGGTCCTTCCGTCTGGTAAACGTGCAGTGGAGGAAGAGAGGAGGACGGTGTCCCCCAGTCCCACGTCCACCACCACCGTGTCTCGTGGGACGCGCTCGTAGTCCACGAGACGGATCGTGCCGTCCTCCTCGAAATCTTCGGTAATCGTGTCATCCTCCGAGGCGAAGTTCTGCGCGAAGGTTCTGTCGCCGATGCGCACCGTCAGGCTGTTGCCCTGCTCGAAGCGGGGGATGACGCCGTGCGGGACGCGCACTGCTTCGCGGCCGATCTCGCGGTAAGAGCCGTCCTCCTGCCGCTGGAGCGTGAGGCGCAGGGCTTGTTCCTCTTCATAGGGAAACGGAGAAACAACCTGCGCTACAAGTGATTGGTCCGGTGCAGCGCCCGGTGCATGGCCAAAAGGACCTCTCGGATTGCTGGCGTAGAACCGGATCTTATCGGTCATAGCCGCGATGTTCACGGCACCGTAATCCAGGTTAGGACTGATGAACCGCATGATACTCAGATCATGCGGCCTATAGTTAGTTCTTGCATATGAACAACCGGGAAACGATTGGGAGGCACTTACGGTTGATTTCCAGTAGTACCACGGATTTCCTGGTGAAGCAGACTCAATGTAAGACATGTCAGAGGTGCAATTCGGAGGCGAAGGGAGGGAGAGGGCGACGACGGAGTCATAGTCATACTCGTCAGCGAGGCATCCGAAAGAGTGGCCGAACTCATGGGCGACGATTAGGTGTGAAGTAACAGGGTTCAAATTAACCTTTGCTAACCAATTGCAAGTGGCATAACTAGAACTTCGTGGAATTACATCAATGAAATACCGGCTTCGCCGTGGAAGTTGTGAGCACGTTTTGCGAACGAAATTCTGAGAAAGGAAATTGCTCGTGTCGTCGGAGTACCAGAATTGAATCTTGTTTCCATGAGAGCGGAAAGGTTCCAATGAGCGGAGCAGAACAACACTTTCGTGAGCGACTCGCAGCATTTCACTGATAGTGTCGCTAGTAAAAATCACATTAACCGTCGCGATACCTGGGGTATTTGTTGATTCCAATGGTTTGCAGTGCGGATCGTCGAGCGTGCAGGCCGAACAGCCATCCGCGAAGATGTCGTTACCGTCATCACACTCTTCGCCAACCATATCAATGGTGCCGTTCCCGCAGCGGGAAGGGCAGGGGGTAGCGAGAGCACATTGGCCCAGTGGTACCCCATAACCGAGACCTCCCGCTGGAACATGCTGGTTCGTACACATGAATGGCAACGGATCGAGGAAGGTAAAGATGGGATTTTCTATGCAACCTATAAGGCAGCTTGAAAAGGACAAACCGCAGGCGGTAGTGCAGGACGGTGATCCACCAAACGCGAAGCCATCGCACGTCGCTCGCCCGATATCGTTCCCGTCACATTGTTCTCCGGGATCAATGACGCCGTTGCCGCAATCGGAGCCGGCGCACGGCATCATCACGTTTACGGTTCGTTGATTGTTCTCACCATTGGGGTCCTGGTCGTGGGGTTGTGTGATCACCTGCGCCCTTCCCGGCAGAGGCCGGCCGCATGGCAACAGGTCCGTCGGGAAAATGGCTACATCGAACGTGATTTCCCCTCCCGGTGCGATCCTCGGAATGGTGCAATCCATTTTACCACCTTCCCACCGGCACGAAGGATTCATAAAGACGGGGTCAAAAGTGTATTGATTCGTGGGGAGGAAAAGCCATACTCCAGCTTTGGCGTTATTAGTTATGGCTGGGCCATTATTTCTCACCGACACAACGCCAATGAAGTATCTCCTCCCATCGGGCGCTGTCTCGATGTTCCATTGCAGATTCGTCAGTTCGAGGTCGGCATCGGTTGGCCACCTCGACTGTCTTTCATCGCTTTTTTCTTCTCCACAATCACAGTCGCTGCCGTCCATAGTGGCGCAGAATCCATCACCGCAGACCGGTACGCAGCCATCCGGGATGTCCGCGCCGCCAGCACCTT
>CAZWCH010000082.1:0-3150 GCA_964632925.1 uncultured Candidatus Peribacteria bacterium | reverse complement strand
TCCTCCTCCGCCACCGCATCCGGGAACGCATGCGGGAGAGCGGGGAGAATATCGATCGATTCCTCGCGGAGGGCGACGCAGGGGCGGATGTGCGCATTCTCCAGCAATTTCTCACGGAGCGCGGTTTCTTCCCGCGGGAGAAGATCAACGGCGCCTTCGGTCCTCTCACGAAGTCAGCGGTGCTTGCATTCCAGATGGCCGAGGGGTTGGTGCGGAATGCGGAGGACCCCGCCGCCGGCTACGTGGGGCCGGGGACGCTCGCGCGGCTGCAGGACGGAAAAATCCGGGAACTCTACGCGAAGGTGCGGGCGGAAGGGTGGGGGACACTCTGACAGCTTTCAGCTTTCAGCTTTCAGCTTGTAGGATAGGAGTGAACATGCGTTCGAATGCCATCGTCCTATTTCTTGTATGTATCCCACAGCTCGTGTGGGCGGAGGGGGAGGGGGTGATGCGCCGGGAGGGGTTCCTCATGATCTGGGCCGGGATCAGCCGCGCGGCAACCGAGGTGATGGAGGAGCCATTCACCGATGTTCCCGAAGGGAGCGCGGGATATATGGAAATCATCTTCGCGAAAGCACGGGGCATTGTGGAGGGGGAGAGGGGATTGTTTCGTCCGGAAGAACCGTTGAGTCTGAATGACGCGCTCCTTTGGCTCTTTCGGACGCGGAATATCGCGGATTTGGACGTGCTGCGGCCGGATGACATCCCCCTTCTCATCCGCCGCTATCCTCTCGTGGTGCCGGAGGAGAATCTGTCGCGCGCCGTTGCCCGGGAAGAGCTCCTGCGCCTCGCGCAGCAGCTCGATGCGTTCCTGGCCGCGGAAGAGCATCGCGTGAGCCTCTACGCGGAGGACTTCCACGGCGACCACACGGCGTTCGGGGAAATTTTCGACATGCATGCCTTCACCGCCGCGCACCGGACGTTCCCACAGAACACGCTCCTGCGCGTGACGAACGTGGACAATGGGAAGAGCGTGATCGTCCGGATCAACGATCGCGGGCCGTACATCCCCGGCCGCGATCTCGATCTCAGTCTTGCGGCATTCACCGCGATCGCGCCGCGGTCGCAGGGGGTTATCCGTGCTCTATTCGAGCGGCTGGGCGACAGTACGGTCGTCGGTCTCTGCGGATTGCCGCAGCGCTATCAACAGCGAATAACGCGGGACGTCCGGTTCCACCGCGGCATGCCGCATGCGTTGCCGCTGGGGGAGACACTGGTTCTCTCCGCGAACCGCCCCTTCGTCGTCCGGCGTGCGCGCTATCCCGACGGCGCGATCGAGCGCATCGAGAATTGGGTGCTCGAGAAGGAAAAGTTCACGTTCCGGCCTTCTATGGTCGGAACGTATACATTCCGAATGGGGACGCCGTACGGTCGAAGCCGCGAGATGCGGATGGAGGTGGTTGCTTGTCATGGGACTATTCCCTCCCCCTTTCAATGAGAACAACCCTCACCCATCCCTCTCCCTTCGAAGGGAGAGGGTGTACTGTGGTCAGGCTTATTCACTATCCTTTGCTCCTATGACATCCCTCGGAAAGCTCCGCGACATGTACCGCCTCCAGCGCGAGGCGAAGAAGGCAAAGAAGGAATTGCAGCGCGTGCAGGTGGAGGCGGAGGGGAAGTACGCGAAAGTCGTCACGAACGCGGAGCAGGAAGTGCTTGTAATCGATGTGCTCCGTCCCGCGCCATCCGAGCGGGAGCTCTGCGCGGACATCAGGGACTGCGTCAACCGGTGCATGAAGAAAGCGCAGGTCTACGCGGCGGAGAAGATGAAAGGAGTGATGGGAGAAATGGGGATGCCAACAGCGTGAGGATTCCGAGGAGACCGAGGCAACCGAAGGAACCGAGGAACAAGATGCGGTGGAATGAGTGTCATGGTGAGCGGAGACGAACCATGGCATTCTTCCCTTATGAAGAAATTCGGCGCCATCATCGCGGTGCTTGTACTCGTGAGTCTCCTCTGGTACCGCCATGCGCTGGGTCCCGTTGATCTGGGCGGCACTGCCGAGCGACCGGTGAAAATTTCCGAGGGCATGTCGGTGGGGGATATCGCCGAACTCCTCGAAGAGGAGGGGGTCATTCGGTCGTCCGTCGCCTTCCATGTGTTCGTGCGCCTCCGCGGTGCCGGAAAGAAGCTGCAGGCGGGGCATTTTGTCCTGAGTCCCGCAATGGGAACGGCGGACATCGTGGAAATTTTGCGGACGGGGCATGCGCGGGAGATTGCCGTCACGGTTCCGGAGGGGTTTTCGCTCAGCGATATCGATGCGCTTCTGGTAAAGAAGGGACTCGCGGAACAAGGGGCCGTGCTCGCATGTGCGCGGACGTGCGATTTTTCCTCGTTCGAGTTCCTCCCCACATCAAAAGGTTTGGCGCCTCGTGGTGGGCGTCTCGAAGGCTATCTTTTTCCAGAAACATATTACGCGGAGCCGGCGAACTTCGTCCCGAAATTCTTCCTCGAACGGATGCTCGGGGAATTCCGTCGGCGCGTCGTCGGCGGGTTGGCGGATGAGCTCCGGCGCTCCGATCGGTTGCTCCATGAGATCATGACGATGGCCTCTCTCATCGAGGAGGAGGCGAAAACGAATGAGGAGCGTCCCGTCATCGCGGGGATACTCTGGAAGCGCTTCGATGCCTCTACGGGGCTCGGCGTCGATGCCGCCGTCCGGTACATCCTCGAAAAACCAACGGGCACTCTCACGGCGGAAGACCTTGCGACGCATTCCTCCTACAACCTTCGCAAGTTCAGGGGACTGCCACCCGGCCCCATCGCGAGTCCAGGCATTGCCAGCATCCGCGCCGCACTGAATCCGCAGCCATCGGGCTACTGGTACTACCTGCATGGGAAGGATGGGAAAGTGCATTACGCGGTCACGAACGACGAACATAATGCGAATAAAGCACGGTATCTTCGGTAAAATTCCCTCAACCCTCACCCTGCCCTCCCCCCTTCAAAGGGAGAGGGTGTCCAAGGGAACCACAGCAAAACCGCCCCGATAGTTTCCTACAGGGGACGGTTGGTGTTTGCTGTTACCGCACTAATGCGAGCATCAATGGATAACGTGATCATTATAGCAAAACTCCTGTCGGAATACAAGGGGGTGTATGGGTCCACCACATCCTGGACTTTCCCTCGGGGAGAGATAAGCAGGAGAG
>CAZWCH010000081.1:0-3182 GCA_964632925.1 uncultured Candidatus Peribacteria bacterium | reverse complement strand
AGATCTCGCATGTTCGTTATGCGGCGGAAGAGGAAGGGCGATGTGCCGGAGCTCGGGAGGTAGAGTTCTGCGCCGTTTTTCAGGAGCGAACGGAGGAACGGGCGGATATCCGGTTCCGTTGTGAGGGGGAAGAAGGCGGCGATGACGAGAGATTTCATGGAGAGGATCTCCGTGAGACGCTTGCAGATGAGGCGACTCTCCAGAGCGAGTGTCTGTGGTGGCATATGTTGGAGGCGTTCCCGGATGGCATTGCGGATGCGCTGCTTTTCCGTTGCGGTTCCCATGGATACAGCAGTACATGATTTTCTGTTGCTGCGCCAGGCAGCGCTCGCTGGCCCGATTGAATCCGAACCGCATCGGTCTGCGCTTGCGCTGCCTTGCTTTGCTGAAAGAGAAGTCAAAAAACCTCCGCAGCTGCTTTTGCAATGTCGACGGCGTCCGTTTGAAGGAGTTCTTTCGGGTGCCTCTCTTCTCCCAAGAGACACCGGATGCGGACGGGAATTTTGAAGGTGGAGGCAAGACATTGCTCGATGCCTCTTGCTGCCGTTGTTTCTGCGACTTTATCCCGGTGGAAAGCCGAGGAAAAGAGGAGGGTGAGGGTTGTTCCCTCGAGAGAGGAAGGGTGGCCATTTTTCAGCGACATGCGTACCGCTGGCGGTTGCACGGAGGGGAGGAGGCTTGGCCATTGTTCCTGTATTGCCTGGAGTGTCATTTCCGGAGCTTCGACGAGGGCGGGAGAGGGGTCCGGCTTCGGTGTTTCCGCAGGGAGCTGGACTGTCATTTGCTCTTCCTGTTCCTTGCGATCTTCTGTTTCCCGTTGGCGTTTCCAGCCGAACAACGTTCGCTTGGTCTCTTTTTCATGACAGAGCGAGAGGAAGGCGGATTCCACGACGAGCGACGGGAGGGGGGACCACCGGATTTCGCGAAGGGCTGCGAGGAAGACGTCCAAGAGGTGGAGGAAGGGCGCCGGCGATTCCCCGTCGCGCACCGCTTCCCGAAGGGAGCGGCGGGTGGCGAGCAGACATTCCCGGAGGAATTGCTCCGGAAGGATTCCTCGTTCCTCCAGCTCCTGTGCGAGGGCGGTAATGGTTTTTGTGTCCTGTTTTTCCACGGCGTCGAGCATTGTGGCGACTGTTTCTTCTCCCGTTTCCCCGATGCGCTGCATCACTTCCGTGGCTGTGATGTTTTCGATGGAACGGAGTTGCTCGAGCAGCGCAATAGCATCGCGCATCCCGCCCTGTGCATGCCGTGCGATGGCACGGAGAGCCGGACGCTCGATCGTGATGTGTTCCTGGTCCGCGATGAATTGTAGTTGCCGGACGATGTCTTCTTCCCGCAGGGGGCGGAAAGCAAAACGTTGGCAGCGAGAATGGATGGTTGCGGGGATTTTCCAGAGTTCGGTCGTGGCAAGAATGAAGTACGCGTAGTGTGGCGGTTCCTCTAGTGTCTTCAGGAGGGCATTGAAGGCGCTTTTGCTCAACATGTGCACTTCATCGACGATGTACACTTTTGCGCTGGCTGCCACGGGCGAGAATTGTATTTTCTCGATCAGATCACGGATGTTCTCCACCTGCGTGTGGCTGGCGGCGTCGATTTCCAGGCAATCGACGAGATTTCCTTCCTCCATTCCTTTCAAGATTTGACTGCGGAAAATCGTGTCGGTGATCCCCTTCGTCAGGATGGCGGTCGCCAGGATGCGTGCCATCGATGTTTTTCCCGTTCCGCGCGGACCGGAGAAGAGATACGCATGGGCGATTTCTCCTCTGGCAACCGCCCGTTCCAGTGTCTGAACAATGTGTTCCTGTCCTACAACTTCCGTGAAGGTCTTCGGCCGGTATTTTCTATAGAGCGACACATGGGGGAGTATAGGGAACCGAAGAAACCAAAGGAACCGAGGACGGGGAATGTCCACTGTTGCATCCTGACACTGTACGCGTACGATGGCGCTCTATGAATTATCGTTTCTCTTTTCTAACGTTCGGTCTTGGTGCCTTTTTTCTCCTTACCGCCTGTGTCGACAAGACGGGACTCTCGTCGGAATCGCGCAAGGGGCCGCATCCGCAGAGTAATACGACGTCCCCCATCGTCGTCCACGAATTTGGGGATTTTCAGTGCCCCGCGTGCCGGGCGGCGCAAGCGAAGATTGTGCAGCCTCTCCTGAAGGAGCATGGGGCAAAAATACGCTTCGAATTCAAACATTTTCCCATCGTATCCCTTCACCGTCATGCCATGGTTGCGGCACAGGCAGGCGAATGTGCCGCGGATCAGGGGAAATTTTGGGAATTTGTTGATCTTGCTTATGAGGAGCAGTCGGATCTGCGCGCCGACGTGTTCCCGGAATGGGCAAAGGATCTGCAAATGGACGTTCCTCTCTTCGAACGGTGTGTCCGTTCCCGCATCAAGAAGGGGGCGGTCCTCGAGGATTACGAAGAGGGGAAGAGTGTTGGCGTGAAAGGCACGCCGACGTTCTTCGTGAACGGCGAGCAGGTGCCGAGCGAACTCCCGGCGATCACGGACGCCATCGACGCGCTTGTTGTCAAGGTGCGACAGAAGCTGTGAGTGGAGAGCTATTCGTGCAGTTGCGCGAAGCTCACGAGACGCTCCAGAGTGGTATCGAAGATGACGGCGGTGCGGAAGGAGGTGTGGTCGGCAGGAAGGCCTGCGGAAAAAGTCTGGGCTCCGTAGGCGCTCCGGAGAAGGCCGAGATCCACTGCAGAGGGGTCCGGGAAAGCCACATCGCGCGGATCGACGGCCGTGGTGAGGAAGAGGTGGAGGGAGAGGCCCGGCGTCACGGAGAAATCTGAGGAAAGGTGGAGAGTGTTGCCGCTGAGAAATGCCGTTCCCCGCGCGTACTCTTCCATGGGAATGAATGCCCCTCGTATGCCGTTCCGCAGCCGCTTCTCCGTTTCCTGCGCCTTCGCGATGGCATCGCGTCGGCCGCGTTCGACGGTTGTGGTCATTCCTTTTTGTTGGAGGACGGGGTCGTTGTGGATGGTGATGGATACGAGATTCTCCACGAGTTCGTCGTAGTATCGTTTTGCATAGAGGGGGTTTTCCATGAGCAGAGGCTGTGGTGTTTTTTCCTTATACGCGCATCCTCCCGTGGCAAGGACCGCGCTGGCGATGAGGAGGGGAAGCCGTCGCATGTTGTTATTGTACCATCATCGCAGCCGGGCGGTATC
>CAZWCH010000080.1:0-3307 GCA_964632925.1 uncultured Candidatus Peribacteria bacterium | reverse complement strand
TCTTGCGTGGCCAGCCACCCTTAATCTTGCGTGGCCAGCCACCCTTAATCTTGCGTGGTACCGTCATTTTAAAATGACGTGCCGTGGCCAGGGACGTCAGATAAATCTGACAGTCCCAAGCCACTCGCTCATGCATAGAGCGATCGGAAATTTGTGATACCATTGTGATACCATAAAAATCCATGTGGTATTTTTATGTACTGCAAAGTGCCAAAACATCTGACTATTTCTATAAAGGATCCACCAATGATCTCCGAAGAAGGTTTGCTCAGCACAATGCTGGAGAAGTTACTTCCACCAAACCACATCGACCACTTTGCCTCGTTTATTATGAGGCATACCTCAATGAGCAATCCGCAAGAAATCGCGAAATGTCTGTAAAGAAAAGCGGTGCCGCCTGGGGGGCATTGATGGGACGGGTAAAGAAGAGTCTTATACATGCTCTATGAAGAACAAACCCGATATCCCAAATGGTTTTTACCGCGTGAGTATTATAAGGATTAATACTCGATGAAACTCGGACGAAATTTCTTGTGATCCTCTATGATCTTCGATCACACTGTCACCACCACCAAGGACTTCGCTTCTGCGCTTGCGAGCGTGCAGGAGGAGATCGCGAAAGCGGGGATGCGCGTACTGCACATCCACGACGTGCAGGCTACACTCGCGGAGAAGGGCATCACCCGCGACCCGTACAGGATCGTGGAGTTCTGCAACGCGAAATATGCGAGCGCGTTCCTGAGCGCCGATCCTAAGATCGGTCTCTGCATGCCCTGCAAGATCAACGTGTACGTCCATGAGGGGAAGGTCTTTTTATCGGGGATGCGCCCCGTCGTCCTCCCGCAGTTCTTCCCGCATGTCGATCTCGGCAATATGCCGCAAGAGGTCGATGCCATCGTGCGGTCAATCATTGACAGGACGACGTAAGTCGGCTTTGTGCACCTAGCCCGCTCTCGCAGTATACTCATGACATGGATGGACGGATGGTTCCCGTGTTCATCGCAGTGGCGCTCACGGAGACGCTGTCGCTCGCGTTCCTGCTGTTCGCTTCGTACGAGTACCGGCGGCTCCTGCGTCGGCACGCGGCGTTCTTCCGCGCAATCAGCGGCAACGGGCAGCACAAGAACATAGAGTCCACGCCGCGCATCCTCTTCTGGATCTACATCTGTGCGACACTCGCCGTCACGGCGTTCACGCTGTTCCTGTTCCTCGCGCAACCGCATTTGTTCTGACATGCCAGCCCCATCTCCCGCCAACGGCGAAACGCTCGTCCGCATTCTGAGCCAGCACTGGATCAAGTACGTTTTCCCGGTCTTCGTGTACTGCGTACTGTTCGCGGTGAGCCTGCTCCTCTTCGCGCTCGCGGGCCTTGCGGCCGATGACGCCGCATGGCTCTCCCATCTCGCGTACGTCGCGGCGCTCGCGCTCTTCCTCGTTACCCACCACTGGTTCTTCCTCATGCTCCTCTGCGAGTCGGCGGCGCATATCGTCGTGACGAACCACCGGGTCGTCTGGATGCGCGAACGGCTCTTCATTGAGGAACACATGCGCGAATACGCCTTCGACAAAATGAAGACGGTGGAGGCGCACAAGCGCGGATTCCTGCAAACAGTCCTCCGCTACGGGACGCTGCAATTCGAGAGCGGCATAGATATCCCGCTCGTTCCGCACCCGAACAACGTCGCCAAAGACATCGAGCAGGCGATGGGCTTGCGTTAGCGCTTCCCCTTCCCCTTCGCCTTCACGCCGCCCGCTCCCGCTCCCGCTCCCCATCGTTCTTTCCCATCCCGGTCACCCGACTGATCGGAAAGCTCGTCGTTGCGTACGGAGTCCGAAGGGGGACGTTGGGGGAGAAGACCGGGATGAGGGGCATCCTGAAAGTAGTGCCCGCTCTGGGCCTTATTCGCCGTGTGCTTCGCCTCCTCGGCAAGATCGAATGCTTTCTGCAGGTCGCCGGAGAGGAAGGCGTCTTCCGCCCGCAAGAGAAGACTGTAGGCTTCGTTGAGGAGGATCTTCGCCTCGTCCTGCACCACCTTCCCAGCGCGTGTCTCCGCATCGACCCTCATCAAAGAGCGGACGTACGCCTCCTTTGCAATGCGGATTCCCGTTTCCACCCGCACCCTGGCTCCTGCCGCCTCCTCCCGCTGGCGCGCGCCGCCGTCTTCCCCCCCATCCCTCGACGCACTGCTGGAGGAACTCCCGGACTCCCGCCCCGGCAGCGGACAGTGCTCATCGACGATTTTATTGCAGTTGTCATCGCGCGCATTGCACGTTTCCTGCGCCCGCGGGGAAACGAGAGCATCACCGTCGTCGCAGTCCCCGCCGCAGTTCGTGACGCCGTCCGCATCCCCGTCCCATCCCTCATCGATCCGCCCGTCGCAGTTATCGTCTTTGCCGTTGCAGATTTCGCCGCGGCCCGGGTATACCGCCGGGTCGCCGTCGTTGCAATCGTCGGGGGCGCCGTATCCGTCACGATCCCGGTCGCTCACGATCCTCACCGCAGCATCGATATCCACGCGCCCGAAGCCCGCCCTGGCATCGAACCCCGCAATCCCGAGATCCTTCGCCGTTTCCGTAAGGAGGCCGTAGATGCTCGCTGGAGTCATCGCCGGATCCGCCTGCAGCAGGAGCGCCGCCGCCCCCGCGACATGGGGTGCCGCCATGGACGTCCCCGACATCTTCCCGTACCCGGCTTCCGGGCACGTCTGCACGGACTGGCAGGAGAGCGAAGAAAGAATGCCCAGCCCCGGAGCCACGAGATCGAGAGGGCGTCCGTAGCCCGACCACGGCTGTACGGCGTCACTCGCATCCACCGCCCCCACGGCGATCACCTTCGATCCGCACGCGGGAACCGCCACACCCTCGCCGAGCTCCCCGCCATTGCCGGATGCGGCCACGACTGTCACGCCCTGGCCGACCGCCCAGTTCAGCTTCGCGGCCAGCGGGTCCCCATCGCAGTGATCAGAAAACGCCCCGCCCCCGAGACTGAGGTTCATGACGTCCGCCCCCTGCGCCACTGCCCATTCCACCGCTTCCATAATGGCGCCCTCGGCGCACCACCCGTCGTTCCCGCAGACTTTCGCGACAATGAGCGCCGCATCCGGCGCTATGCCGAGCACGCGATTCGTACGCCCTCCATCCTCGATGTCCCGCGCCCCCTCCCCCGCGGCAATGCCAGCGACGTGCGTCCCGTGGCCGAGGGCATCCTCCGGCCCGTCATCGGTAAAGTTGCGGTACGCAAGGACTTTTCCCGCAAGTTCCGCGTGATCGACGTCGACGCCGCTATCAAGAACGGCCACGTTCACCC
>CAZWCH010000079.1:0-3309 GCA_964632925.1 uncultured Candidatus Peribacteria bacterium | reverse complement strand
ACCCGAGCCCCGTCGCCGTCGCCACGGGAGGGATGGCGAGTGCCGTTACGAGCGCACGACGGAGGAATCGGCGCCGGCTCAGGACCGGTTCGGCAACAACCTCTTCTTTTTCCACCACTGTTGGAATGGTCCCCGGATACACGGGTAACCCTGCGAGTCCTCCGAGGAGGGGATTTTGACCGCCATCCTGTCGCTCTTGCGCTCCCATTGACCCGCTACTCTACCAGATCCCCCTCTCCTTTATGAACAAAACTTTTCCCGCAAAACTCACAGGAACGTCAGCGTCAACCGCTGCCATTGCATGTTGGGGTACCCCGGCTCCGTGCCCACGACGGCACGTAGAAGAACAAAACTTATTCTACCTGTTGACCATGTACTGGTAGATCGCGACGGCCACCTCTTCCCTACTCAATTTCCTCTCGGGAAACAGGAGCGTGGTACGATCTGGGAATAGATTGTATTGCTGCACAATCCCCGCGTAGCGGGCAAACCAGCTGTCCGCCGGGACATCTGAGTAGCGGTACATTGGATTCAATGGAAGATCGAAGGTTAGCGCGAGCATCTTGAGGAACTCCGCTGTGTTCACTTTATCGGCGGGGCGGAATGTGCCGTCCGGATGGCCTCCGATGATGCCTTTCTGTGCCGCCATCACGACGAACTTCGTGTACCACTGACCGTCCAGGACATCGGGGAACCGTCCACTGTTGGGCGCATCTTCGACAGCGCCAAAGCGAGCAAGGAGGAGGAACTTCGCCGCTTCCGCACGGTTCACGGGGCGCTCCCCCTTGAATTGTCCATCGGGGAAGCCGCCGATCACCGCCCGACGGTGGAGCTCCGCCGCCGCCTTGCCCTGGAGCTGATTCATGTCCGTGTCCGGGAACGGGTTGCGGTAGGCATCGATATTCGTGAATACCTCTTCCTCGTAGCCTGCGGGGGGAGGGGTGGGATTCGGGGGCACGGAAGGATTCTCGCTCCAACTCGCCCAGCATTCTTCGCTCGATGAAAAGACACGCCCCATCAATGACGCACACTCGTCCGCGCTTCTGAAATCGCATACTTTCCCGCCCTGGACAGAAAAACGACACATGACGAGGGAGGCAGTGGGGGGATTCGGGGGCACGGAAGGATTCTCGCTCCAACTCGCCCAGCATTCTTCGCTCGATGAAAAGACACGCCCCATCAATGACGCACACTCGTCCGCGCTTCTGAAATCGCATACTTTCCCGCCCTGGACAGAAAAACGACACATGACGAGGGAGGGGGGAGAAGTCGCGGCTGTGTACTGGACTGTTTGTGTGTAGATCGGGCCACAATCCTCTCGGATGCTTGAACCGCCGAAATGTTTTTCCTCGGGACAGGCAGCAAAATTTATACGATAGATTCCTTCGCCTCCGTATTGATCAAAATCGTTTCGGAAGCCGGAGAGTTGAATGATTTGGCCGTTCTGTAATGTGCCTCCTCCCCCTCGCGCGTCCGTTTCACTTCCTCTATAGAGGTCAAATTGCAGAGAGGTTTTCGTCCCGGGATCGCGTGAGAGGGTGACTGTCGCCGTATCAAAGTCCCAGCTGAAACTCACGTTGGCAATGGTTATCGGAGACTCTGTGAAGACACGGTCAGCGGCCAGTGCCAATACTCCCATCATGAATGATAGGCATAACAAAGAAAGTTGTGAGTTTATGCAGCGTACATTCATAGTGCACGGAGTGGAAAAACTGAGCCAAGCATATCATGGGGTATGTCGTTTTTGACAATAGTTGTCTCCCGGAGTATGCTCCGGAATCGAATGATCTGAAAACTGCTCACGGTGAGTTCGTCGAAGAGAGCGGCCCAACGGCTTGCCAATGACACATTGGCATTTTTCATCGGTTCCTTTTATTCAATCGAGAGGAATCCCTTTGAATACGAATGTTTTCTCCGCGGTCGTCACCCGCCCCGGGAGATCGATCTCTATGGAATGCGGCTCCGCGCGGAAATCCCACACCATTTTCGCTGCCCAATCACAGTAACCTGAGATCGCAATAGGTATCCCATCGGCATCGAACGCACGGCATTGCATAGCATTTGCTAAAGTCTGCCTCTCATATCTATCATCTTCACCAGTGAGCCGGACATCGATGGACCAGGATGCCGGCCGCGCGTCCGTCGATTTCGATACACCGAGAATCTGGAGCTCGTAGGATCCAACTGGAAATTTCGCACTCTTCGTAAGATTCTTGAGCGTCTCCACCCGTTTCTCGTACCCTCGAAGAACGACCGTCACCGTGAGATCAATGCTCCGCTCCCCCTCCTCGAATGGCAGGGTGATGTCCCCTTCTTCCACGTCGCACGCGACCTTCCGCCCTTTGTCCGTTACGCCGTCCGCTTTCGTGATGAACGCCCCGCCGGGCAGCAGTGACGGATCCATGAGGAATCGCACATCGATCTGGCGCGTCTGATCGCAAGGATGGCAATGCCGCACGTGCGCCTGCCCCAACACGTTGCCGCCGGCTGCACGGACGCATCGCTCATCCGCCCAGAGCACAAGGGATCCGTCGCGTCCCCGGTACACCGTGCACTTCTTCTCCGCCCGCTCGAGTACCTCCCAGAACGTCCGGCCATCGAGATGGTCCATTACCGCGCTCTCCGCGATACTCTGCGGTAAGCTGTCCAGGGAAATGTTTTGTCCCGCTTGCTTTCCCAGCGCCGCGAGCACCTCGCGCGCGGTGGGAGAATCCTTCCTCTCTTTCCATTCCGGAGGCTCCCGAAAGATCGTCGGCCGCCAGAGGAGCCGCAGCTCCTCGCGCTCGTGCGCATCAAGAATTCTCCCAAGCCGCCGCTGCTGTTCGAGCGAATACCCGCCCTTCGGCGCGAGCGCAGTAACCAGAGGAAACACCCGCTGCTTCTCCAATACCCACCCTACGGCAAGCTGTTCCAATCTCCTCTGCGCTTTTTCGCGGACTTGATACTTTTCACTGTCGAGATCCGCGATGAGGAGAGGAATTTCCTGTCGTAGTTTCGCGAGCATGGGATCCTCCTCCTTCCGCTCTTCTTTTATGGGGGTCTGCGCCGCGACATCGGCGGAAGGCACTGCCGCTCCCGCCGCCAGAGCTCCGCCGAGGAGAACGGGGGCAAGAAGAGTACGCATCGTTCTCTGGATGACAGATGGATGTGCATTGCCGGAAGAAGCGTGGGTGCCCAGCCGTTCAAGAGAAAAATTTTCCTTCATGGAAACGGGAACTCTACCCCGCCGGGAACCTTGTGTCAAAAAAATAATCCCCCCAGGAGCAGCTGCTCCTGGGGGATTGGCGCTAGGAAACGGAAACCGTTTCC
>CAZWCH010000078.1:2987-3309 GCA_964632925.1 uncultured Candidatus Peribacteria bacterium | reverse complement strand
TTCACCATTAACTCAAAGCGCTCGCCGTGCTTCGTCGAAATAAGGAAATGCGGGTATCTCGCGTGCAGGAATCGATCGGCTATTTTTTCGAATGCTTGCCACTCACCGGGTTGGGGGGAAAGGACGTATTCGACCCGCTGAATATTTTCATAGGGCAATCTTTTCTCGGTATACGGCGTCAATATTCTCAATTGAGATTGCTCGAACCTCAGCAATCGATTCCATAACTGAATGCCGGAGATCGGCCAAATTGTAACATCAAATTGCATCGTTCCATCGGCAGTCTGTTTCGGATGAATCCAAAAAGGCACAACAGCATAGA
>CAZWCH010000078.1:0-2977 GCA_964632925.1 uncultured Candidatus Peribacteria bacterium | reverse complement strand
CGATACTGGCGCGCCTAAGCGGAGGCCAAGAAAAAGAAAGTACGCGCCTTGTCCATACCGTTGCCCGATGTATGCCCACAACATGAATGCCGCAAGACTGATGATAAGCAGTATCGTCTGCGGGCGTATGCGCCATGTCATGCCGTAGTTATAACTCCTTGGGCAAGAAAAAACAGCACCCGTTCTTGTATAAAAGAGTATTTTCTGCCATAATGGGCTTCCTGCTCCTTCGATGATCGCCCCGGCTACGTCGCAAGACTACGCCGAGGGAGGAACGTCCGGGCTTCACCGGAACGCCATGCGGGTAACGCCCGTCCATGCGTCACATATCCGGTAAAGGCGCATGAGGACCAGTGCCACAGTGACGAATCACCTTTTGGTGAGTGAAACGCCTCGGAATGACCGAGGACTGCGGCTTCCAAGCTCAGTCGGTAAACTCATGGTGAAGCAAGGAGGAATTGGGTTACGGGGATTCCCCGATGGTTCCGTCGGACCCGTCACCCCTCCGCTTGAGGCGGCGAGCAATTGCCGTCCTAGAGAGATGATCATCTGACCACAGTAGTAGACGCTTCGCGTCACTACATGGTGACACAGAACCCGGCGTAGGAAGGGGCAGGACGAAGAACAGGGCTCTCGCCCTGTTTTTTTTGAGGTACCCCTCCCATAGGGAGGGGATAAAGGGGAGGGGGTTATTCATGCTCACTACCAAGTACCCGTTCTACGTGCTCGAGAATGTTTGGTGGAAATAAACGAGTGCCACCCCCTCCTTCGTCCTCCCCAGCGTGGGGAGGTACCGTCCGCGGGGAGAGGGTGACATTCGCTACACTGATGATGATGAAAAAGTCGGAAATCGTCTTCGGCGTTCTCCGGATTCCCCTCGATGCTTCCGCGGTATTCGCCGCTCTCCTTTTGAGTTACAAATTGCGGGCGCTCAGCATTGATCTCCTCCCGGGGGTGCAGGTGCTCGATCCTCCCGCCACGCTTCCCCATCCGCATCTCTATCTCCGTTTCTTCGCGGTTCCCGGCGTCGGCATCTACCTCGCACTCGCGGCGATTCTTGGCCTCTACACCCTCCGCGCGGTGACGAGTGCCTTCCGGGAGATCGGACGCATTCTCATCGCGGCAACGCTCTGGCTCGTTGCGGTGATGGTCTGGTACTTCCTCATCCGACATGAGCTTTTCTACTCCCGTATTCTCCTCGTCCATTCCCTCTTTCTCATCACCCTCTTCGTCGTACTGCTCCGTGGAATACTCCTTCTCATCCAGCGCGCACTTCTTCGCTGCGGGGTCGGTGTCCGTGCCGTGCTCTCGGTGGGCGCCCAAGGGGTCACGAGCTACGTTCCGCGGATGCTCGAAGGGGACAGGAGATACCGTTACCTCGGGCATGTTCATTCCCTTTCAGACGTTCGTCATCGCGCTGAGGACACCCTTCTCGACATTATTCTCCACGCTGATCCGTATCCGGGAAGCAAGGAAACAGAAGAACTTGTTCAGTATTGCAGAAGCGAACACATTGGCTATGCGTGTCTTCCTCCAGTCTTTGCCGATGCCCCTCATCATCTCACTGTTGAGTATCTCGGTCTCCTCCCACTGCTCCGCTATCAGCCAACCCCCCTCGACGGATGGGGGCGCGTATGGAAACGGGGCAGCGATGTTCTCCTGAGCGCACTCCTTCTCATCATCCTGTTCCCATTACTCGTCATCGTATCGGTTCTGGTTGTTGTTGATTCCGGTTTCCCTCTCTTCTATGTGTCACGACGGATAGGAGCCGAGGGGCGCAGGAACATCCCCCTCCTCAAATTTCGGACGATGATCGCCGATGCCGATGGCCGGAAGGCGGAACTTGCCTCTCTTAGTCATCGTCGCGACGGGCCGCTCTTCAAAGTGAAGAGCGACCCCCGCGTCACGCGCGTCGGCCGGATGCTCCGACGCTGGTCGCTCGATGAGTTGCCGCAGCTCCTCAATGTGCTTGCGGGTCACCTGTCGCTCGTGGGGCCGCGGCCGCACCTTCCCGAAGAAGTGAACCTCTATAAGCCCCATGAACGCCGCGTCTTCGCCGTCTGGCCTGGCGTAACCGGCCTCGCGCAGATTTCCGGCCGTTCCGATCTCTCTTTTGCGGAGGAGGTCCGCCTCGATCTCCAGTACATCGAGAACTGGTCCCCCCTCCTCGATCTCTGGATTCTCTGGCGGACGCTGTGGGTGGTTTTGGGGCGGAGGGGCGCTGATTGACAAAGTGCCTCTTTGAGGTAAACTGCATGTGCGTCTGATCTTTTTTCATGAAGGAGGTGCCGTATGAGTGAAGGAAATAGGGGGCTTGTTGTCTTTGTCATCGCCCTGTTCCTCAGTGGTTTTCTGATGTTTTGCGGGACAATGCGCCTTTCGGCGGGCGACCTGTCTGTCCTTCCTTTGCTTGCCGTTCTTCTGGGTGGTGTGAGCATGCTCACTGTGCTAGTACTCGGTCCGGGGGAAGAAGACGACTGAAAACGTGTTGGTGAATGATCAGACGGCCCCCTGCCATATGGCAGGGGGTCTTTGTGTTATATTTCCATTGTTCTATGTTTCTCGGTCGCGATCATCTGGCCGTGTACGGCACCTGTCTTCTCACTGCAGGAATCCTTACCTGGCAGTTGGTTTTCCCGAAGCAATACACACCGGGGTCCGTACAGAAAAGGCCGGAGCAGGTGTGTCTGGGGGAGCCGATCTTCGTCGGGTATGCGTATAACTACGCGCCGGCGGATCCTCACGAGTGCGCGGTGCAGTGCCGTGACAATCGTCCGCGGTATATCGCGTACAGCAACGGCCTTGCGACGCAATGCGGAGAGCCGCCGAACTGCTTCGACTGGGGGGAGGATCAGGGAGCGACGTGCAAGCCGGAAGCGAAGACTGCGGTGAAGTAGCTTTCCATCTCCCCTTCGCCATCCAGCTCTCGCTCGCGCGATTGAATCCGAACCGCATCGCGCAGCGCTCGAGCCGGATG
>CAZWCH010000077.1:0-3350 GCA_964632925.1 uncultured Candidatus Peribacteria bacterium | reverse complement strand
CATTCGGCTCGAGCGCTGCGCGATGCGGTTCGGATTCAATCGCGCAAGCGAGAGCCGGAATGGCGAAGTACGGTGTGCTATCATCACCGCCATATGATCTCCAGCCTCCACGGCACAGTGAAAAAGCACTGCGGAGGAGAGGTTACCGTGGACGTCCACGACGTGGGGTACAGGGTAACGACCCCGGCAAACGTCTGGGAACGCATCGAGGATGGGGCCACGGTGCGACTCTGGATTTCGACGTATGTCCGCGAGGATCGCCTGTCCCTCTTCGGTTTCCTGGAAGAGAACATGCGCACCCTCTTCGAGAAACTCCTCGAGCGCCCCGGCATCGGCCCGCGCCTCGCGCTCGAACTCTGCGGCTGCCCGGCGCACCTCCTGTCACAAGCCATTGGAGGGGACACGGAGATTCTCCAAATGGTGAAGGGCGTTGGAAAGAAGAGCGCGGAGAAATTGGCTATCGAACTGAAGTCCCTCGCAAGCAAACACCCCGAACTCTTCGTAAACCCGCATGGAACAATCGAACAGTATTCATCGGTGGGAGAAGACGACGCCGTCGCGGCATTGAAAGGACTTGGGTACGACCCCCCGACCATCCTCCAGGTCCTTGCGAAGCTCCCCAAAAACCTTCGCACGCCGGAGGAACGCATCACCGCTGCTTTGCGCAGCTTATAGCCCACCTCGCCCCATGCTCCACCTCGATATCTCCGCCGCTCTCGCCAAGATCCTGACCCCGACCTACGGGATCACGAACCAGGAATGCACCCAACTCCGCACTACCGTGCGACACCACATCGAAGAATGGCTGCAGGAACGGCAAAAAGGAGAGCACGCATGGTCGATGGCCCCCTACAACCGCCCGCTCCGCACGCACATACAGGAGCACACAAAGCGCATCAGCGACCTCCGTTGCCAGAACATCCTCTGGATCGGCATCGGCGGATCGGCCCTCGGTCCGCGCGTCGTCGTCGACGCCTTCGGTTCCGCAAAAGCCCCCCGTTTCCACATTCTGGACACCGCCGATCCGGCGGCCATCCAAAGCGCCGTCGCCGCCATCGACTGGACGAAAGTGTTCGTGGTGATCGCCAGCAAGTCCGGCGACACCCTGGAATCCATGAGCCTCTTCTTTCACCTCTGGGACGAACTGCGAAAGCACCGGAAAGGAAAAGCCAAAGAACACGTGCTCGCCATCACGGACCCGGCCGAGGGAGCGCTGCGCCGCTTCTGTGTCGCGCAGGGCATTCCCATGCTCCCCATTCCCCAGGACATCGGCGGACGCTTCTCGATCTTCACACCCATCGGCCTTCTTCCCATGAGCCTCTGCGGAGGAAACATCGATGCGTTCCTCCGGGGAGCCAAGGAAATGGATACGCTCTGCCAGCAAACCTCCCTGGAAGAAAACCCGGCGGCGCTGCTGGCCGTCGTCCAGTTCCTCCTCGACACAAAGAAAAGAAAGCACATCCGTATCGTCATGCCATACGGCAGCCGCCTCCGCCACATGGCCGCATGGGGTCAACAACTCATCGCCGAGAGTCTGGGGAAAGGCCCTAGTCCCATCCCGTTCGCCGCGAGCGGCCCCCGGGACCAGCACTCCCTCCTCCAGCAGTGGCTCGCAGGCCCCCGGAACTTCTGGCACCTCTTCATCCGCGAACTGGAAAAACCGCGCGTCGCCATCCCCACCATGGTGGAGCCCGCCTTCGCATTCATCGCCGGAAAGACGTTCGGCGACGTTCTCGATGCCTGCGAAGAGGGCACCGCGCGCGCGCTCACAAAGAACAAGAGTCCGCACGTCACGCTTTCCCTGAGCCGCCTGGACGAAGCGCACCTCGGCCAGCTCTTCTTCCTCTTTATGGTAGAAACGGTCTTCCTGGGAAAACTGTACCGGATCGATCCCTACGGACAGCCCGCCGTCGAGCAGGGAAAAAAGATCACACGGGAAATCCTCTCCGTGTAGCCAGACAGCACGAGTGCAGACCGATGCGGTTCGGATTCATCGGGCAAACGAGTGCTGTCTGGTGAAACATTGGTATGTATACTCCCACCGTTCCCTCCCCCCCTCGTCCCATGACCACCCCTCTCCTCGACGCAGACTTTGAGAAAGAAGTTCTCCAGTCCGCCGTGCCCGTCCTCGTGGATTTCTGGGCCCCATGGTGCGGCCCGTGCAAGTCCATGCTCCCCGTCATGGAGGAATTGGGAACGGCGTACGTGGGCAAAGCAAAAATCGTGAAGATGAACGTCGACGAGAACACGGAAACTCCGGCGAAGTATAACGTCATGAGCATCCCCACCTTCATCCTCTTCAAGGACGGCAAAGCCATCAAAAGTTTCGTCGGCATCCGGTCACTGGAGGACATCAAGAAGGAAATCGACGCCATCATGGAATGAGATTGCTCCAGCTCCTCATCGGCTCCCTGCCCACGCTCCTCTCCGCCCAGGAGTACGTGGAATTCGACGCGGAATCCCCGCGCACAAGCATGCGCTACGCTCTCTCCATCATCGGCATCGTGGCGTCGTTCTTTCTGGTGAAATACCGGGAACGGGTGGGGGAAATCACTGGGGAGGCCGAGTGGATGAAGAAGGTCGGCGGCGTCTACAACGTCATCGTCATCGTCGCCATCGTCATCTTCTTCTGGTCCATCGCCACCATCACCGGAACGACGGACATCTTCCTCAAGCCAATCTCCTACATTCTCCCCGTCAGCAGCGATCAGAACGCGTTCTGAATCAGTCTTGCACTAAAAACACACTCGTGGTACACTGGTGTTACAATTTTCTTTTTACATCATGCCCACTTCCAAGCAGCGCCTCAACCTCACACTTCCAAAACATCTTGCAGTCTTTTTGAAGAAAATATCGCTACGGGACGATGTCCCACAGGCAACGAAGGCTGTACAACTCTTGGAACGCGCGTTGGAATGGGAAGAAGGTGAGTTCAAACAGAGTTTCATCGACGAAATGAAGCGCCGAACGAAGCAGGACAAGCTGATCTCCGCGAAGAGAGTCCTGAAGGATCTATGGTGAAGATGGCCTTCCGCTCCTCCGCGGAGCGCGATCTTGCCAGAATTGCACGCCCTCTTCGGCGAATAATCCTCGCAGCATGTCGTGATGTATTTGACGATTGGGCCATCGGCAAACCGTTGAGGGGCCCGCTTTCCGGTTATCGCATGCATCGAGCCGGCGTCTATCGCATTCTCTATGCGGTTCGTGAAAGTGCCTCCATCGAGATCGTCGCAATCGGGCACAGGAAAGATATATACGAACGGGTGGCGAAATAGATGAGCCCTTCGATTGAGAATGGTGGAGCATGCCGGATTCGAACCGGCGACCTCCTGCTTGCAAAGCAGGCGCTC
>CAZWCH010000076.1:0-3455 GCA_964632925.1 uncultured Candidatus Peribacteria bacterium | reverse complement strand
GGAATTCGACGCGTGGGAACGGCAGACCATCGCCCTCCAGCCGGACGATTCTCCCATAGGAATCCTCCTCAAAAAAAAACAGGACGACCTCCTCGCGCGCATGAAACTCCTCCGGAGTCGCGGAGAGAATGCGCCCTACACGAAAGCTTCAACATTCCTCTTCGGCGCTCCTCTGGGCCCGCTGATCGCAAGAGCGCGCGCATGCCTCTTTAACCGCACCGCCTGTGATCTTCCGCCGCACCCAAAAGATCTTCTTGCGGCCGCCACCGCGCAGGAACACCTCTCCACCGCGCTCCGCGCATACGATCTCCACGACTGGTATGTCAGCCTGCGCAGCGGACTGGTGGCGGATTGCGCCGTGGGGCGGAAGCGCATCTTTCTCCGCCGGGATGCGCATTTCGCGCCGATCCAAATCGCCACCCTCATCGCCCACGAGATCGAAACGCACGCCTTCACGGCAGAGAACGCCACTCGCCAGCCGTTCCTCCTCTTCCGCCGCGGTTGCGCCCAATACCTTGCCACACAGGAAGGACTCGCGATCGTGAACCAGAATCGCCTCCTCTCTCCGCACCACGAGAAACGCTTCAGCGCACCGCGAACCGCCCTTGCAGTCGCATTCGCGCTGGGACACTCCTTTGCGGAGACGCGGCAATACCTCGAAGAAGAACTCGGCTATTCCCGGCCAAAGGCGCTCACGAAAGTCCTCCAGCTGAAACGCGGCCTCGGCAACACCGCAGTGCCGGGAGCGTTCACCAAGGGGCTCGTATATTTTCACGGCGCTCTCGCCGTCGAGGAATTCATGGCAACAGGAGGAGATCTCCGGAAACTTTACATCGGGAAGATCGCCATCGAGGACTTGCCGCTCATCGCAAAAATTCCCGGCATCATGGAACCGGTGCTGCTGCCGGAGTACCTCCGTTCCCCTCCCACCGCACCCTCGAAAGCTCCGGCAACACCGTCATCCAGGTAAGGCCCGGCACAAAGCGGAGAGGGCCTCCCCGCCGATCGAGAAAACGGAACGGTTCGCGCTCTCCCTCCCCTCTCTCCCAGCGCCCCTCCTGCACGAGGCCGGAAGAAAAGAGAAGAGCCGGTCCGCCGCCCTGCGGACGGATGTCGAGACGTCCGTGCTCGCCCTCCGCGACGACCGGCATCGCGAGAATGAGGACGTTCCGCGGACGCGCCGCATGCGTCACGACACCGCTCGTCCGCACATAAGCATCCTCCAGAGCATCGTAACGGTATTCAGCATTGTGGAGCGGGCTGAAAAATTGCAGACGAATGAGCGACGCGCCCGATCCGTACGGAAGTCTCCCGGAAGGAAATGGGGGCCAGCGCACGGAACGGAGACGACGATCATCGAACAGGACGGCAACCTGCGCCGGACGAAGAAACATATTGTGCGGCGGCGGCACCGACCGATCGCGGAGGTAGGTATCGTCAACGCCGAGGAGATTCACCCATGGCACAACGCTTTCCTCGAGATTCTGGAGCGCTTCCGGACTTCCCCCCGCGAAGAGGAGAGCGGAAGCCCACGGCTGAACCACTGAGAGAAAATACGGACGGAGGGAACGGATGGGGCCGATCTGCTCCGGAAGATCAGAGCGATCGAAGAATGCGACGAAGCGCGAGATATAACCCTCCACGAGGAATTCCGCGATGAAGAGCGCACGATCGAGGCCACGCTGGT
Organism: uncultured Candidatus Peribacteria bacterium; assembly: GCA_964632925.1. Lineage (GTDB taxonomy): Bacteria > Patescibacteriota > Gracilibacteria > Peribacterales > Peribacteraceae > 01-FULL-54-110. The sequence continues at coordinate 1,768 of CAZWCH010000076.1, read as the reverse complement.
ACGGCCGCGCATCCTCATGATTTTCGATGATGACAGCAACCGGAACAGCCGAAGGCGGAGACCACGGCGCAAAACCGATACGGGAGAGAAATTCGCCGATGCCACCGGATGGCGGCTCTTCCAAGTCGGCAGGAACCGATGGCACCGGAGAGTGCGGAGAGGGAACAGCCCCAAACAGCCAAACAAAAAGGAGAACGGTGCCACCAAGGGCAACAAGAACCGCGCCGAAAAGCCAAACGAATTTGGACATAGGCTATTTCTTCGCCCCCTCTGTCGGCGCAGAACCTGCCGGAGCAGCGCCCTCCACGACCGGAGCAGCGCCCTCTGCCGGAGCGCCTTCGACAGCCGCCGGCGGCGGCGCAACTTCCTCCTCTTTCCGCTGCTCCTGCACCGTCGCAATGACAACGGCCGGTTCTTCGAGAACCTGCACATGCGGCGGGAGCGGGATGTCGCGCACGGTAAGAACGTCGCCGATCTGCGCCAGGGAATCCAGAGAAAGAAGAAGTTCCGCGGGAATATGCGATGGCAGGCACCGCACGGTCACATGATCGAGAGGAACGACGAGCACGCCCGCAAGATCGCGCACGGCTGGCGACGCCCCTTCAAAGCGGAGAGGAATGGGAACCTCCACCTCTTTCGTGAGATCGACGGCGTAGAAATCCGCATGAATGCAGCGGTCGGTGACAGGATCGAACGCGATGTCGCGGAAGAGGGCCGGCACCTTCTCCGCATCCCCATCGATTCTCAATTCCACCAATGCACTCTTTCCCGCATGATCAAAGGCTTTCTGGAGCACGGGCGCCGAACATTCCAGGAGAGTGTTCTTCATTTTTTGGCCGTAGAGAACACAGGGAATAGAGCCCAAACGACGGAGGGCCGCTGCTTTGACCTTCGGCCGCCTGGCCGCAACCGCAAGAGGGATCATCGCCATAGGATCGCTAGGGTACGCGAAGGGGACGTGGCGGTCAACGGCCCCTCTCCCGACCCTCTCCCTTCAAAGGGAGAGGGTGTTTTTGATTTCCTCTCTCCTGCCGGGGAAGCGGGTGGCCGCGCCATTTCCAGAAGTACTTCGCGGCGCTCGCGAGATGGGCGCGCCCGGTGCGGTGGCAAAGGAGAGAAAGCAGCCCCCCCTCGCTCAAGCGACGCTTTCGATCCATCGCCGTCGCCTGTGGAAAATAGACGACGCGTTTTCCGGCCTCCCATGTGCGTCGGCAGAGATCGATGTCCTCGAAGAAGAGGAAGAACCGGGGATCGAAGGCGCCGATCTCCTCAAGGAGCGACCGGCGGATGAGGAGGCACGCCCCCACCGCCCAATCGACATCGCGGACCATTTGCGGATCCTGGTCCCACTGAAGGTACCGCCGCATGCGTCCGGGAAACGCGCGGCGTAGGACCGTCCGCTTGATGAGGAGGTCGGTCACGCTGGGAAACGTGCGGTAGGAATCCCGCACCGTGCCGTCTTCATGGAGAAGCCTCGGCGCGAGGACGCCGATCGTCGGGTCCGCCTCCATCGCCGCAACCATGCGCGCGAGACCGGCAGGCTCCAATACATTGTCCGGATTGATGATGAGGAGATATTTTCCTCCTGCTCGCGTGAGCGCGAGCGCATTCCCCTTGGCATAACCCGCATTCTGCGGGGACTCGAGAATGTGAACCGATGGAAACCGTGCAAGCCTGTTACGGATGACACCGATGGAGTCATCGCAGGAATGATTATCAATAACCAGCACCTCCAGCCACCCCAACAAGCTTCCAGCTTCCAGCTTCC
>CAZWCH010000075.1:0-3681 GCA_964632925.1 uncultured Candidatus Peribacteria bacterium | reverse complement strand
CTCTCCTGCTTATCTCTCCCCGAGGGAAAGTCCAGGATGTGGTGGACCCATACAAAGTATTGACAGTGAACATTCGTCCACCTATCCTGTGAACCATGCCTCCCCCAGCCGCGCCCCGTCCCGACCTCACCCCGCACCAGCGCACGGTCCTCAGCTACATCGATGAGTTTCAGCGCAAGCGCGGCTACTCCCCCTCCCTCGCGGATCTCGCGATCGCCTTCGGCGTCCGGAGCAAGAACGCCGTCGCCAAGGTCATCAATGCCCTTACACGCGAAGGACATATCGAAAAAGATCCCAAAGGACGCATTAAGATCATCGACTATAAAGAGCGGGAAGAATGCGTTCCCCTCGCCCTCCCACTCTTCGGCCCCGTCCCAGCGGGACGCGCGGCGGCGGCGGAAGATCATGCGCAGGACGAGCTGGCCATCCAATCCTATCTCGTGCGAAAGCCATCCAAGAGCTTCCTCCTCCGCGTCAAAGGAGACAGCATGATCAACGCCGGCATCTTCGAGGGAGACATCGTGGTCGCCGAAAAAGGCCAGGAACCGCAGGTCGGCGACATTGTCATCGGTATGATCGACGGGGAATTCACCCTCAAACGCCTCCGGAAGAACAAGGGAAAGTATTACCTCCAGGCGGAGAATCCGGACTACCCGGACCTGAGCGCGCGCGAGGATCTCCAGATCGCCGGCGTCGTCCGGGGGGTGGTACGACGGTATTAATCCCCTCTCCCAAGGGATGCAGTTAGACCCCAGAGGAGCTACAATTTTTGTAACATCTCCATAATCTTCCTCTGTCGCTCCGTAACATCCGCAAGACGCTTTTTCTCTCCATCCACAACATCTCGCGGTGCACGCTCGAGGAAATGGTGATCGGTAAGACGGGAGGAGAGTGTTTCCTGAAGCTGCTGCAAGGTCTGCTGCTCCTTCACGAGTTTCTCCCTCTCTTGTTCTCGGTCAAGCATGTCCGCAAGAGGCACATGAATTTCAATATCCGTGAGAATCGCACTCGCGGTATCAGTGTGCTTTCGATATGGGGCAAATGTGAGGCTTTCTACGCGTGCAAGACGCCGAATGTGCGCCTCTTGGGATTCCAGCAGCTCGACCCACTTCACCGAATGGATCATCACAGAAATCATCTTGTCCGGGGCAATACAGTAATCCGCCCGAATCTTCCGGATCGCCGTGATCACGTCGATCACCACCTGTAATTGGTCGAATGCTTGTTGATCCTGAAACTTTGGGTCACGGGATGGCCATAGTTCCCGGATCAGCATTCCTGCTCCCGCCGGCTTCACGTGCCCCCAAAGCTCTTCAGTCACAAACGGGCAATACGGATGAAGGAGCCGGAGAATCGTACGGAGAACATGGAGAAGAACGGCCGTATTTGCCGACCCCTTGCTGAGCTCCAAGTACCAATCACAAAAGTAATCCCAGATGAAACTATAGAGACGCTCTCCAACATCACTTAAACGATACTTTTCAAGTCCTTCCGTGACATCACGAATAAGATCCTGCAATACTGACAATAGCGCCCGATCCGCCAAGGAAAGATCACCTGAAAGCTGAAAGCTAACACCTGAAAGCTTCTCCGGATTCACCTTCACCCTCTCGCACTCCATCAGAATAAACCGGCTCGCATTCCACAGCTTGTTCACGAAGTTCCGATACCCGGCGATTTTCTCCTCGTAGAGCTTCGAATCCGCTCCGGGCGCCTGCCCGACAATCATCGACAAACGCAGCGCATCGGCACCGTACTTCTGGATCATATCCAGCGGATCGATCATCGTTTTTGGATCGCTCTTACTCATTTTCTTCCCGTCTCGCGTGCGAATGAGACCATGGAGATTGACAGTCTTGAAAGGGATCGTCCCCGTCGCGTAGGTCGTCATGAGGAGCATCCGTGCCACCCAGAAGAAGAGAATGTCGTACCCTGTTTCCATCACCGTCGTCGGGTGGAAACGTTTATAGTCGGGGCTCTTCTCGAGAATTTGCTCCAATGTCAGCGACGAATCCGCAGCGACCGCGGGATCGACGAGCGTGCTCCATGTCCAAAGAGCAGAGGAAAACCACGTATCGAGCGTATCCGGATCCTGCTCCACTCCTCCCCCGCACTGCGAACATCGTTGTAAAGATTGAACCGAAACAATTTCCCTGACACCTGACACCTGACACCTGACACCTTTGCCATCACTACGGGAAGCAGCCCCACACACCGTGCAATAGTAAACAGGCACCCTATGCCCCCACCAGATCTGCCGGCTGATGCACCAGTCACGGAGGTTATCGATCCAATGAAAATACGTCTTATTGAATCGCTCGGGAATAATCCGGATATCGCCATGATGAACAACCGCATGCATAACTTCCTTCATGCTCATGGATTGCCCCTTCCACTGAACAACTTTCTTATTCACGTCAATGAACCACTGGAGCTTGATTTGCGGCTCGATGGTCCCGCCGCCACGCTGTGAGACTGCCTTGCGATGCACGTACGATGAGTCGGTCTTCACGAGAAGACCTTTTTTCTGAAGCTTTTCCACGATCTTCGGCCGCACATCCGCAATCGTCTGCCCGGCAAATTCTCCCGCAATCGGCAGAAGCTTCCCATCGAAACCGATGATTTGCTCCTTCTCGAGTCCATGTCGCTCGGCAATATCGAAATCAGCGCCGTCATGCCACGGCGTGATCGTCATGCAGCCCGTGCCGAAGGCCGGATCAACCGCAGAATCCTTAATCACTGTTGCCTGAACAGGACCGTTGGTCCACTCGCAGGAAAACGTCTGCCCGTGGTGAAACGCGCGATAGCGGTCATCATCGGGATGTACAACGACGTATTTGTCGCCGAATTTCGTTTCAGGACGGGCGGTCGAAATCCGGAACGGACCGTACTGAAACGTGTAGAACGGCACCACTTCTTCCTTCCAATCGACTTCATCGTCACTCACGGTCGTCTGGAGCTTCGGATCCCAGTGTACGATTCTGTGTCCACGGTAAATGAGCCCATCGTCGTACATACGTTTAAAAACCTCGTTGACGCAGCGATTGAGGGCGGGATCCATCGTGTACCGCTCGCGCGACCAGTCGCAGGAACTCCCCATTGTTCGGATCTGGCTGCGAATCGTACCGCGGCTCTTCTCGACGTACTCGGCAATTTTTTCAACCAATCCGCCGCGGCCGAGCTCCTTGCGCGGATCCTTCATCCCCTGTTCTTTCAACATGCGAATGACGACATTCTCCGTCGCGATCGCCGCATGATCCGTCCCCGGAACCCAGAGAACCTCTTTACCCTGCATCCGCGCAAAGCGGATGAAGATATCCTCCAACGCCAGCATCACAGCATGCCCGAGGTGCAAATTTCCCGTCGCATTCGGCGGCGGCATCGAAATCGTGAAAGGCTCCTTCTTGCTCTTCACATCGGGCACAAAGGCACGGGACTCTTCCCACATCTTATAGATGCGATCTTCTACTACCTTCGGATCGTACGTTTTCGGAAGCATGAATGCACAAATCGTAGCAGAAAAACGGCCCCGCTTACGCGGTGCCGTTCGATAGGAGAAAGAGCGGAACTCAGCCAAAATGGCAAAGCCGGAAAATTTTTAAGGAAACGGAACCGGAATGCAAGGGATGAATAGGTTCACATACATCCTGGACTCCCGGAGGGTTTCCCTCTGAGAGCCAT
>CAZWCH010000074.1:0-3745 GCA_964632925.1 uncultured Candidatus Peribacteria bacterium | reverse complement strand
TATGAGGACGATGCCGACGCTCTGGACGAGGGAGCAGTAAATGGCTTCTCCGACCGCTTGGGGTCTCGTTGCTTCCCTGGCCAGGCTCGTGGCGAGAATGAGGCTGAATATGAGAAGCAGAAAGAGAATGCCGAGGAGTATGGACATGAGTCCCATGGGGTGGACGGCGTGGAAAGGTGGAAACATAAGCGGAGCGGAGGAGGAAGAGGAGGTTTTCAGCTTAGAGTGGAAGGGTGCGGAATGCATGAGAAATGCGTTGCGCTGCCTGTCCGCCGATGATCTTGTAGTGCTTTACTTTACAAGTACTCCCATGGAGCGCGCGGTTCCTTCCACAGTCCGTTGTGCGGATTCCAGATTCGTCGTATTAAGATCGGAGAGCTTTCTTTTGGCAATCTCCTCGACGTCTTTGCGGGTGATAGTTCCCGCGGAAGTCTTCTTTGGATCGCCGCTTCCTTTCTCGATTTTCGCGCGTTCCATAATGAGGGAAACGACGGGCGGTTGCTTGAGGATGAACGTGAAGCTCCGGTCTTCGTAGACCGTGAGGACGACGGGGACGACCTGGCCCATGCGGTCCTTCGTCTTCTGGTTGAATTGATTGCAGAAACCCGCAATATCCACGCCTGCCTGTCCAAGGACTGGTCCAAGAGGTGGCGCGGGGGTTGCCTGCCCGCCCTTTGCCTGCACCTTGATAACTTTCTTGACAGCTTTTGCCATACAGCAGTGATTGTCTCGGTTGCGCTCCCTTCTGTCAATCCGTGGTAAGCGCGTCGATGAGAGCGTTTATGCGTTCCTCCTGGCCATCGGCGATATGGAGTTCGTAGAGAGTATTTCCCGTGTGGACAATGGTGATGCGCTCAGCGCTCAGCGCTCTGTCGCGGAAAGAAAGAATGTCCCGCGTACGGTTTTCCGGGAACTCCTCCCGGTCGTCGCGGAGGTCTGTGAGGTCCGGGGAAAACGAGGCACTGAGGGCCTCTTTCAACGCGGAGAAGTACGGGCCTGCGTCCGGTGACTCGATCCAGGCCAACAGTGCGCTGCGGTCGTTTTCTGCGAGGAGCACGAGTGCGTGGACCGGAATGTCGTCTCCCGCCGCGAGCTGCCGGAGTAAGGCATCGTCGGAACTTTCCTGTGCGGTGAATTGCATGGCGGCCAAAATGTCGAGGATGCGTTGCCGGTCACCTTCCGCATTCCGTTCTTCCGGTTGCGATGCGGGGAGGGCGCCGCCGGGAGACGGGAGGGGATGCAAGAGGACGCTGTCGAGCAATCCGATGCTTATGAGAAGGAGAATGAAGCCGGTTCCGATCACGAGAGATCGTCGCATGAGCGGATTGTAGCGTATGATGCCGGCGATGGCTCTTCAACGTCGTCGGTTGGCACAGACAGTCGATCCCCTCGAACAAGTTGTGGATAAGGTGGAGCAGACACTCCGCCCGCAGTACCTACAGGAATACGTCGGCCAGGAGAAGATCAAAAGCCATCTTCAGGTGCACATGACCGCCGCCCGAAAGCGCAAGGAGCCTCTCGGACACACATTGCTCCACGGGCCGCCTGGTCTCGGGAAGACGACGCTTGCGCACGTCATTGCACGTGAGATGGCGGCGCAGATCCGGGTGACGAGCGGTCCGGCTCTTGAGAAGCCGGGGGACGTCGCCTCTCTTCTCACGAATCTCCAGGCGGGGGACATCCTCTTCATTGACGAGGTGCATCGCCTTCGTCCGCCTCTTGAGGAGATTCTGTACGGTGCCATGGAGGACGGCGTACTGGACATCGTCATCGGGAAAGGACCGACGGCGCGGTCTGTGCGGCTCCAGTTACAGCCATTCTCGCTCATCGGAGCGACGACGAAAGTCGGGGCGATCAGCGCGCCGCTCAGGGACCGCTTTCTCCATGTGTTCAAGTTGGGATTTTATGCAGCGGAGGAGATGGAAGCCATTGTTGGACGGGCGGCGGACATTCTCCAGGTTCCTTTGGGGGACGGTGCTGCGCGCCGTATTGCGGATGCGAGTCGCGCCACGCCGCGCGTGGGGAACCGCCTCATCCGCGCCGTGCGGGATTTTGCGGAGGTGCGCGGCGTGAGTCCCGTCGATTTTTCCATCGTGGAGGAAACGCTCCGGTGTCTCGAGATCGACGGCGAAGGACTCGATGCGACGGATCACTGCGTGCTCAAGACGCTCGTGCAGGATTTTGCCGGGGGGCCCGTGGGACTTTCCACTCTTGCCGCCATTCTTGCGGAGGAAGAGGAAACCTTGGAAGAGGTGTACGAACCGTATCTCCTGCAGCAAGGTTACCTGCAACGAACGCCGAAGGGACGCATCGCGACGCCGAAGGCGTATCAGAAGGTCGGCATCCCTTTGCCGATACCTGCCCAAGCGGCGTTATTGTAGATGGCCCTCTCCCTCGCCCTCCCCCCAAGGGGGAGGGAATTTACAAGATGAGTTCCTTTACAGTTTCCCGGATTCCTTGTTCAAAAGATTCCCTGGAAAATTTTCTGGCGTGTATGCGGCAAGTGTCTTCGGAGAAGTGACTTCGATCGAAATGTTGGAGAGTTTCCGCAAGAGATGCTGCGGTAGGTTCTTGGAAGAATTCCCCAGTAATTTTTTCTTGCACGGTTTCGAGAGCTCCGCCACTGCGGAAGGCAATCACGGGGGTCCCGCAGGCCATGGATTCGAGTGGCACGAGGCCGAAGTCTTCGTCGCCGGGGAAGATGGTCGCGATGGCTCCTCGGTAGAGCTCGGAAAGGTGTTCCTCCGGGACGTGTCCGAGGAATGTAACTGTTGGGCCTGCGAGATGTTCCAGACGCTTCCGATCAGGGCCGTTTCCTGCGATTGTGAGGGGGAGTCTGAGATGATTACAAGCCTCGATCGCGAGATCGATACGCTTGTAGGGTGCGAGGGTGGAAACGACCAGAAAATATGACGAGGTGGTAGGTGGTAGGTTGTAGGTGGTAGGTTGTTGGAACCAGATTTCATCAATCGGGGGGTACACAACAGAACTCTCCCGCCGCCAGTAGAGTTCGATGCGGCGTTGCACGGTCTTCGATGCGGCGAGGAGCGCGTCGGAGCGGTCGGCACTCTCGGTGTTCCATATGCGGAGTTTATGGAAGACATGACCGAGGTACGCGCGGCGGAGAGGTCCGAGGATGCCGTGGCCGGCACGTTCGAGGACATCGTGTGTCCGGTCCCACAGGTATCTGGCAGGAGAGTGGACGTAGCAGAGGTGTTTTGGTTTTCCATTGGTGATGATCCCGTGCGTGAATGCGGAGGAGGAGGAGATGACGAGATCGAATCCGGAGAAGTCCCATCGTTCGACCGCTTGGGGGAACCAGGGGAGATAGAGATGATGATTGAGAACGAGGGCTTGTAGCTTGTAGCTTCTTAGCTTCTTAGGAAGAACGTTAGGAATTTTTTGGAGAGCGCTTGTGATCACTCGTTCTTTTGGAAACCAATCGCCCAATTTTTTCTCGTCGTAGAGGAGGGTGTAGATCGGGGCATCGGGAAACATCTCTGCGAGGACGCGCAGCACGCGCTCCGCGCCGCCTTTCATCGTCAAAAGTTCATGAACGAGAGCGACTTTCATCAGGCGATACCATACCGCATGCGGTGCCTATGATAGGATGAGAGTGGGGGTCGGTAGCTCAGTTGCCCAGCCACGGGTTGCCGTGGCGTGATAAAGGAATATGCTCGATTCTTCTCCAAGAATGTTATAGATATGCGTTCATGGGTCGGTAGACCAGCTGGTAGAGCAGTGG
>CAZWCH010000073.1:0-3951 GCA_964632925.1 uncultured Candidatus Peribacteria bacterium | reverse complement strand
CCCGACGTCGGGGCGCTCTTTCGCGCGGCGAACGCCAATCTCAAAGCGGTGATCGTGCAGTTTCTCCAGGCGAAGAACATCAATATTCTCGGCATCGTCGATGCGCAGGATTACCATACGTTGATCAAGGCGGAGCCGACGGTGGACGGCCTCTTCGAAAAAGTCGCTGTGGAAGAGGCGACGGAGGAGGAGACCATGCGCGTCCTCATGGAACGGTATTTCTCCGTGGAACGCAAGGGCGTGCGGATAGCGTACAAGGCCTTCAAGGCCATCATCGAACTCTCCGAGCGGTACGTCGGCAAAGGCGCTTTTCCGGGAAAGGCAGTGGAAGTTCTCGAGGATGCCATTCTGTCCGCGGCGCGCGCGGGGGAACGGTGCGTGACAGAACAGCGCATTCGCGAGGTTATTTCCCTCAAGGCGCACATGAATGTGCAGAAGGTGACGGAAGGGGAGAAGGAAAAACTCCTCGGGTTGGAGGATGCCCTGAAGAGGAAAATCGTCGGCCAGGAGGAGGCGATCCATGCGCTGGCGAATGCCCTGAAGCGCGGGCGGCTCGATGTCGGCGTGCGCAAGCGGCCCATCGGGACGTTCCTGTTTCTCGGGCCGACCGGTGTTGGAAAAACGGAAACCGCGAAGGTGCTCGCGGAGACGTACTTCGGCTCCGCCGACCGCATGGTGCGCCTCGATATGAACGAGTACGGAACGGAGGAATCCGTCTACGAGATCATCGGTTCGCCCGATCCCGGCAAGCAGCATGCGGAAGGATTTCTCACGAAGCGCATCCAGGATCAGCCGTCCGCGCTCGTTCTCCTCGATGAGATCGAAAAAGCGCACCCCAAGGTGCTCAATCTCTTCCTGCAAGTTCTGGATGAAGGGCAGCTCACGGATGGGTTGGGAGTGAAGACGGATTTCCGCAACACCATCATCATTGCCACATCCAATGCCGGAGCGCTCTTCATCCGCGATTTCTTCAAGGAGCAGGAGAATACGGCGGAGAGGCGGCAGCCGTTCCGGCAACAGCTCATTGATGAAATTCTCCGGCAGAAGCTCTTCTCGCCGGAGTTCATGAACCGCTTTGACGAGGTCGTACTCTACTTCCCTCTGACGCGGGAGGAAGCGCTGCGGCTCGCCATCCTCATGCTTGACGGGTTCATCCGCGATTTCGGGGAAAAGAGGGGAATCAGCGTCGTTCTGGAAGAGGAGGCCGTCGCGGCCCTCGCGGAGAAAGGCTACAGCATTGAATTCGGCGCACGGGAAATGCGGCGGGTGATCATGGAGAGATTGGAAACCTATCTGGCGAATTACCTTCTCAAAAACACCGTCCAGCGTGGGGAGACGATTACCGTGCGGAAGGGTGATTTGGAGCTGTAATGATGTCGCGCCACAAACCATGACACATTGTCGCCCTTTATGGCTCGCTGCGGCTCGCACCCCAGGGCGACAATGCCTACCTTGGTTTTCATGTCAAAATCTCTTGACACCGCAGGAGGATGGGGTATCATCTCCGGTTATCATGAAATATGCAGGCGTTTCCCTTGAGGAATACCGGAAGGCGTACGAGAAGCTCCGTGCTGCGGGGGAAGGAACTATGCACCTCGAGTACCTCGAGCTGATGGCGGATCAGCTACGGGAGAGGTTCCAGAGAGCATTCGGCATGGAGGATGACGGACAGAAGCCCGACGTCGTGAGTGAGCTCCAGGGACTCATAAGCAAAATCCTGCGCTCTCTCGAGCGACAGGATTTGCGGTGAGTTCCTTTTTTAGAAATCCTCTCCGCCCATTCCGCCTCCTCCCGGCATGTGGGGCATTGCGGGTTCCTTCTTCGGGATCTCTGTCACTGCCACTTCGAGGGTCAAAAACATCGCGGCGACCGAGGCGGCGTTTTCGAGGGCGGAGCGGGTGACCTTCTTCGGGTCGATGACCATCGCCTTCACCAGGTCTTCGTAGACCCCCGTGAGAGCGTTGTACCCTTCATTGCCCTTGCAGGAATTCTGCACCTTCTCCACAACCACTTTTCCGACGACGCCCGCATTATTGGCGATGTGCTCCGTTGGCGCGGTGAGCGCGCTCCGGACAATTTCGATGCCGATGCGCTCGTCTTCGGTCTCCCCTTGAAGCTTCTCCAGCGCTTCGAGGGCGCGGATGTAGGCGGTTCCGCCGCCGGGAACAATGCCTTCCTCACCTGCGGCGCGCGTGGCGGAGAGAGCGTCTTCCACGCGGTGTTGCTTTTCCTTCTGCTCCACCTCCGTCGCCGCGCCGACCTTGATGATCGCCACGCCGCCGGAGAGCTTCGCAAGGCGTTCTTGGAGCTTCTCGCGGTCGAACTCCGATTTCGTGGTCTCTAAATTGGCCTTGATCTGATGCACGCGCGCATCGATGTCCTCTTTCGCGCCGCCACCGTCCACGATGGTGCAGGTGTCCTTGGTGACGACCACCTTCCGCGCGGTGCCAAGGTCCTCGACCTTTGCGTTTTCCAGCTTCAGGCCGATTTCCTCGGAGATGACGCGTCCACCCGTGAGCGCGGCGATGTCTTTGAGGATGTCCTTCCGCCGGTCTCCGAACGCGGGCGCCTTCACGGCCACCGCGGAGAATGTTCCGCGGATCTTGTTCACGACGAGGGTCGCCAGAGCTTCACCCTCGACGTTCTCGGCGATGAGGACGATGTCCTTGCGTCCCTTTTGCACGAGGCCTTCGAGGAGGGGGAGGATTTCCTGGATGGAGCTGATTTTCTTGTCGGTGATCAGGATATACGGCTTCTCAAAGACGGCCTCCATGCGGCCGGTGTCCGTCACGAAGTACGGGGAGATGTATCCCTGGTCGAATTGCATCCCTTCCACGTACTCCTGCTCAATGCCGAGCGTCTCCCCCTTGTCGACCGTGACGACCCCTTCTTTTCCCACTTTTCGATCACCTCGGCGATCGTCTTGCCGATACCGTCGTCCTGGGCGGAAATCGCGGCGACGGCCGCGTACTCCTCCTTATTGCTCACGACCTTTTTCTGCAGTTCCAGATGATCAGCGACGGCCCGTACCGCCTTCATCATACCGTTCTTGATGCCGATGGCATTGGAACCGGCGCTCAGATGCCGGATTCCTTCTTCCATCATCGCCTGGGCGAGGACGGTGGCCGTCGTCGTCCCGTCGCCGGCGGCGTCATTCGTCTTTTCCGCCGCCTGTTTCACGAGCTGGGCGCCCATATTTTCGAACGTGTCTTCCAGCTCCACCTCCTTTGCGACCGACACGCCGTCTTTTGTCACCACGGGGCCGCCGTACTTTTTCTCAATGAGGACGTTGCGACCCTTGGGGCCGAGCGTCGCGCGGACGGCCTCTGCGAGCTTGGTGACGCCGCGGAACACTTTGGACCGGGCCTCGGAACCGAAGAGGAGTTGCTTTGCTGGCATAGATCTAGGGGGTAGGGGGTAGGGAGTTAGAGTGTCATGCTGAGCTCGTCGAAGCATTACTTCACAATGGCGAGGACGGAATCGAGGTGGAGAACTTTGACCTCGACGTCTTTGCCGCTCTTGTCTTTCAGTTTGACGTCATCGCCGGCGTACTTGCCGAAGAGGACTTTGTCGCCGACCTTCAGGAACTGACCGGGGTTTGCGCAATCTTTTCCGACCCCGCCCTTTCCGACGGACAGGACAATGCCTTCCTGCGGTTTCTCGCCGCGGGCGGTATCGGGAATGACGATGCCGGAAGCGGTGACTTGTTCCGCCTCAAGAGGGAGAACCATCACGCGATCGCCGAGGGGATCGAGGGAGACCGTAAGTTGAGGAAGCTGAGACATAAGAGGAAAAGGGGAAACTGTTAGCACGCGGCATTGTAGAGTGATAAACAGGGCTGTCAAGAGAGTTTTGGCGGTGCCATGAAGCGACTGAGTGCAACGAAGTCTGCTTCGTGGTGCCGAAGAGAGGACTCGAACCTCCACGGGATTGCTCCCACTAGCTCCTGAA
>CAZWCH010000072.1:0-4044 GCA_964632925.1 uncultured Candidatus Peribacteria bacterium | reverse complement strand
CCTGCATTTATTCTTTTCCCCCAGTTGTCTATGGTGAAAAAGAAGAAGCATGCGCGAAAGCGCGTGAAGCGTGTGGTGCGGACGAAGCGGAAGAAGAGGAGGTAAGAGCGCGCAACAAACATCACCCTGTGTCTTTCAAAGGGAAAGGCGCGGGGTGATTTTGATCTTGCCGTTTTTCACGTCGGCGGAAACGCGGGTTCCTTCCGCGATTTTCCCTTCCACGAGTTGCAGGGAGAGTTCATCGAGAATGAGTTCCTGGATGAGGCGCTTGAGGGGGCGGGCGCCGAAGACGGGGTCGTTCCCGCGCTCGGCGAGGAGGCGCTTTGCGGCCGGCGTGAGGGAGAGCGCGATGTTCTTCGCGCGCAGGCGTTCCTGGACGCGCGCGAGTTGCAGCTCGACAATGGCACCGATATCGTCCGGCGTGAGCGGCTGGAAGATAACAGTGGCGTCAATGCGATTGAGGAATTCCGGTCGGAATGTTCTCCGCAGAAGTTCCTCGACCATTTTCGTCTGGAGCACGCGGTCGGAAACATGCTGCGCGATCTCGGGGCTGCCGAGGTTGCTCGTCATGATCACCACCGCGTTCGCGAAGCTGACGGTGCGCCCTTTGCTGTCGGTGAGGCGCCCGTCATCGAGGAGCTGCAGGAGAACATGGAACACGTCCGGGTGCGCCTTCTCGATTTCATCGAAGAGGATGACCGTGTACGGATGCCGGCGGACCGCTTCCGTGAGTTGTCCGCCCTCCTCGTAACCGACGTACCCCGGCGGCGAACCGATGAGGCGTGCGACGGCGTGCTTCTCCATGTACTCCGACATGTCGATGCGGGTGATGAGTCGCTCGTCGGCGAAGAGACATTCAGCGAGGGCCTTCGCGAGCTCCGTTTTTCCGACGCCCGTGGGGCCGAGGAAGAGGAACGAGCCGATCGGCCGGTGTTCGTCCTGCAGTCCGGCGCGGCTCCGTCGCACGGCGTTCGCGACCGCCCGGATCGCCTCCTCCTGTCCGACGATGCGCCTGCCCAGTTCCTCCTCCATGCGGGAGAGCTTCTTCGTCTCCTCCGTGAGCATCTTCGTGACGGGAATGCCTGTCCAGCGGGACACGACGCGCGCGATGTCCTCTTCGGTGACCTCTTCTTGAAGGTAGGACGTCCCCTTCTGCGCGGAACGCAGGTTCTCTTCGGCCTGCCGGATGGTCTTCTCCAGCGCGGGGAGGATCCCGTAGCGGATTTCCGCGATGCGCTGAAGGTTTCCAGCGCGCTCCGCCTGCAGGGCCTCCTCCTTCCGCTGGTCCATTTCCTTCCGCGCCCCCTTGAGGACGTCGATGATTTCCTTCTCCTTTTTCCACTGGAGTTCGATTGCCCGCGATGCCTCCTGCGCGTCGGAAAGTTCCTTCTCCAGTTCCTTCAAGCGCGCCTTCGACGCGTCGTCGCTTTCTTTTTTGAGCGCCTCCTTCTCCACGCTGAGCTGGCGGATGCTCCGCTCGAAACGGTCGAGCTCGATGGGTTTGCTGTCCATGGTGATGCGCAGCGTGCTCGCCGCCTCATCCATGAGGTCAATGGCCTTGTCCGGGAGGAAGCGGTCCGCGATGTAGCGGTCGGAGAGCATCACCGCGGCGACGACCGCGCCGTCGCGGATGCGCACGCCGTGATGCACTTCGTACTTTTCCTTGATGCCGCGCAGCATCGCGACGGCATCGGCGGCGCGCGGGGGCTCGACCATGACGGGCTGGAACCGCCGCTCGAGGGCGGCGTCCTTCTCCACGTATTTGCGGTATTCCTTAAGCGTCGTGGCGCCGATTGTGCGCAGCTTCCCGCGCGCGAGCGCGGGCTTGAGGAGGTTGCCGGCGTCCATGGCCCCCTCAGCAGCACCGGCGCCGACAATGGTGTGGAGTTCGTCGATGAAGAGGATGATGTTCCCCTCCGAGGCCTCAATTTCCCGGAGGAGCGCCTTCAGGCGCTCTTCGAATTCTCCGCGGTACTTCGTCCCGGCGATCATGGCGCCGAGGTCGAGCGCGAGGATGCGTTTGCCTTTCAGCGGATCGGGGACGTTCCCTTCCACCATGTTCCGCGCGAGTCCCTCAACGATCGCTGTTTTGCCGGTTCCCGGTTCTCCCGTGAGCACCGGATTGTTCTTCGTCCGGCGCGCGAGGATTTGCATGATGCGGCGGATTTCCTCTTCGCGGCCGATGACGGGGTCGATCTTCCCTTCGCGCGCGAGCCGGGTGTAATCGATCGTGTACTTCTCGAGCGCCTGGTATTTCCCTTCAGGCTCCGCATCCGTCACGCGCTGCGCGCCGCGGAGATTCCGGAGGACCGTGAGCACGTCGTCGCGCCGTACGGCGAGAATGGCGTTAGCCGACGGATCGTCGAGGAGGGCGAGGAGGAGATGTTCCGTGGAGATGTAGTCGTCGCGGAGCTTGCCCGCCTCGGATGCGGCTCCGTCGAACACTTTTTGGAGTTCCGCCGTCAGATACGGTTGCGCGGGGGCGGAGACCGTCGGGAGGCCGCGGAGAGCATGCTCCGCATCGGCGACGCATTGTTCCGGATGCCGTTCGATCTTTTGGAGGACGCGCGGCACGATGCCGTCCGGCTGCCCGGCGAGGGCGACGAGGAGGTGGAGCGGCGCGAGGCCCTGGTGTCGGAGTTTGCCCGCGAGCGAGAGGGCGCTCTGGACCGCCTCTTGCGCCTTGGTGGTGTAGTTTGCGAAGTCCATTATCACTCATAATTGTAGAGTGATAATTTTCACGAGTCAACACCCGTCCGATCCCCCGGCACCCGGTACTTGACGAATACTGCTAAAAATGATTAAATGGTTTTCCTCGCATCCATAACAGTGTGGTTGCGATGGGTGTTCCTTTTTTAGAAGGAGAAATGCCATGACGAAGCCTCTGGCGAGGCAGCAGGTCTTCCGTCTTACGGCGGAGGAGTTGCGGCAGGTCGAGATGCTGGTGGTGAAGTGCAACCAGTATCTCGAGATCGTCGGCCGGCCGCTGCGAGAGGCCTCGCGCCTCATCGGGCTGGGTCAGGTCAGCGATCTCGTCTTGAACGAAGTCGCGAGCAGCTTCCAGCGGGAGGGGTACATTGTGGAGCCTCGCCCCGCCACTCGCGAACAAACGGCGATGATCCGCCTCGCGTGAGGCGGAAGCGGAACACCGGGAACCCCAGCGCACTGCGCTGGGGTTTTTCATCGGCATGTTTGGTGCCCGCGGCAGGAATTGAACCCACGACCTCCTGGTCCGAAGCCAGGCGCTCTATCCAGCTGAGCTACGCGGGCACCAGTAGGAAGTGTAACGGAGAGGGGAGAATCGTGCCTGTTTCAGGTATGGCAAAGAAACAGCATTTCCTCTATAATGAGGAGATTCCCAAAATACACCTATGATGCAACGCACATTCCTCACATGGTCGCTCGGGGTCGTCGCTGCGGCGTCGATTGCCGGCGGCGCAGCGCAGCTGCTCCCCGACCAGAAGATCCACACGCTTACGGTGCGCAAGGAGGAGCGGCGGAACATTCCGACGTGCAAGGAACTCGGCCGATGCAAAGGTGAGCAGCGCCTCATGCTCAAATCCACGAGTACCCGCGCCATCGGGCGTCTCGTGAAAGAGGGGTGCAAGGTGCGGCACAAGATGCGCGATCAAACAGCCGTCCGCTGCCCGGAAGGCCGCACGTACATCGGGCTGCGGTCGGAACGTTTCTTCCGCTCGCAGGATCTCTTCTCCGCGGGGCAGATTGGCGCGGTGGCCGTCCACGCGCGCGGCGTCACGGGGCAGGGGGTGAACATTGCCGTTCTCGATAGCGGCGTCGACGCCGATCACGCGGAATTGGCGGGAAAAGTCCTCGCATACCGCAACTTTACCGATGACGGTCCGGAGGATGCCCTCGGTCATGGGACGCACGTCGCGGGCATTGCGATGGGGAGGGGGGCGCAGGGTATTGACGACGGAGGGCGCGCGAACCGAGTGCTCGGCGTCGCGCCGGGCGCGGCGCTCATTGTCGCGAAGGTCTGCGGCAATGACGGATGGTGCGCCGAAGGCGCCATTATGGAAGCGA
>CAZWCH010000071.1:0-4260 GCA_964632925.1 uncultured Candidatus Peribacteria bacterium | reverse complement strand
TCGTAGGCGCGTAGCTCAGTTGGTAGAGCACAGGTCTCCAAAACCTGGGGTCGCAGGTTCGATCCCTGCCGCGCCTGCCATGCTCACCTTCCACCGCACATCCCTGCATACACCCGCTCCATTGCCACGGTGAATGCCCGCTGGAGGCGCCGGATGGCGTCGTCGTTCGCTTCCAGCGTGCGCGTGTCGTGTGTGAGCGCGACGTCGTACTCCACCTGAAGCGATTGGACATCCACGTCTACGGGGAGTTCTTGGTGGCGGCGCGTGGTGTAATGTTCGCAGATGTAGCCCCCCTTGAAGCCCGGGAGATTGAAATGAATGCCATCGGCAACATCCGCAGGGAATCCGCAGGCGAGGAGAGCAGTGCGGAATTCTGCGGCGAGAGCGGATAGGAGGGCCGGAGAGCAGCTGGTGGATTCTCGCTGCTGCTCGTCTTGGTCCGTACCCCCCTTCCGGCCGCAGTTGCTGAGAATGATGGGGACCGTGAGGCCGGGACGCAGGGACCCGTCCTCCCGCAGCGAATAGCGCCCCATGTTGTCCCACGCGACGACGAGGATCGGTTGCCGCCCTTTGGAAAGTTCTTGGAGACACCGCAGGAGCCGGTCGTGATACGGCCGGTAGATACGCCGGATGATGTCCTCCTGCTCGCCCGGCGTCGGCTCCTGCCACGCATGCCAGATGCGGTTGGGGGGGTCGGCGAAATCGACGTCGCGAAAGAGATCGAGATGGCACGGCGATCGATTGAGGTCGACGACGCCGCGGGAATGCGTGGCCAGAAGCGCGTTGCTGTGGAGAGGAACCGTGCGGTCGGTGCCGCAATCGCTGAGGCGCTTTCGCCGCGCTTCGCTCAGCGCAACACGCGCGCTCCATTCCCCGAAATTGGCGCTGCAGTGGTGGGCCGAGTAAAGGATGGGGAGAGGGCACATTGGAGGGTTCGAAAGGATACCAAAAAGAAAGCCACCGTGTACTCTGTCTCTCAGTGAAATGGCATGCTGCCCCCATCGTCCTTACTATAGGTTTTCTGCTCCTTACTGCCTGCAGAGGACCGGATGCCGTCGGAGGCGGAGGGCGGGAAACGGCGCAGCTGGTGCAGGGAGCGGAACACGCGATCCGCGGAGCCCGCGCGGAGCAGGAGGTACTCAAGCGGAAGGAGGAAATTCTGCGGTACCAGCTCCGCCTCCTCGAGGAAGAGCAACGCCGCTGGGAATTCTCTAATGTCCCGGAACGGACAGAGCAATGGCGCCGGACGCGCGCGGAGCTCATGGCACTCCTGCAGGATGGCCGCGCAGCGGAATACCGCATTCGTGAAGCGCTGCGGGAACTGTGGGACGCGCAGGATCAGGCGATGGGATGGAGCCGACGGTACGCCGATGCGCAGGGAACGGATGCCGTCACTCTCGCATGGCCCGTGGATTCCATTCGCGAAATTTCCGCGCCTTTCCGTGATCCGGCGTACGAAGAGCGCTTCGGCATCCCTCATGAGGGCATCGACATCCCCGTTCTCCAGGGAACGCCGGTTCTCGCCGCCGCCGACGGCATCGTGCGCACGGTGTCCGATCGGGGACAGGGGTTCAACGCGCTCACGCTCGTGCATGAGCATGGCCTCGTCACCCTGTACGGCCATGTGAGCGGCTTCCTGGCGACGGAAGGACAGCGCATCCGGCGCGGCCACCCCATTGCCCGCTCGGGTGGGGAGCCGGGAACGCCGGGCGCCGGCCTCCTCTCCACCGGCCAGCACCCCCACTTCGAGGTCCTCGCCAATGGCGAACACGTCAATCCCCTCCAGTATTTACAGTGAAAAAACTCGTGGCGAAGGCAGGCTCTGGTCAGTCCAAACGACCGTCGGCGCAGGAACGCTTGTCCCTGGGGTTCCAGGTGGGTGGCCGCATCCCGACGCCACGGCGAAGGGTGATTAGGCCTCCCGATACAAGCTGTTAGAGAAGAAACGTGCCTGCCCTAACGGATCGTTGAGACGGGAAGAATGGTACTCCATTTTTACAACTACAAGAAATTCCCTCCCACATTGGGGAGGGAACGTATCCTCTCTCCCACGCGGGGGAGAGGTTTTCTACAGGTTGGCTTTCGCGAGGTTGTAAACGATTTTTCCAATCTCGCTGATGGCACCGCAGACGTTCGGTTCCGCCGGTATCGGCGCGATGAGCTCCCAAGAGCATTCCTGGAAGTTCTGGGACGCCTCGCACCAAAATCGATACCCGTACGGGGCGATCGAGGTGATCGCAACCCTTCGCGGGTTCGGATTGAGGTGCCACCACGCCGCAAGCGTGGAAAGATTCGTCGGGCGACCGTGGAGCGCCTCCGGCGGCACCATGGCGGTTGTGACGACGGCGAAGCGGACGTACTTGAGCAGGCCGTTGTAATCGGTCTTCGCCCGCTCCCATACATGCCGCATCAACTCGCCTTCGAGCACATGCCCTCTCTCCAGGCATTGCTGCGGATTGAGAACGATATCCGCCATGTACTCGAGTTCATTGCCTACCGGCTTGCGGCAATGGGCGGCAAGCGCCGTGACTTTCCCGATGTTGGGAATTCTCCCTTCAATGATCGCCCGGATCCCCGGGAGCAGGCGCTCCCGAGCCTGACGGGCACTCGCCCCGGGCCACACCATCTCACTGGCCTGGAGCTGTCCGAGAGGATCTGGATCCGGGAAGTGGCGCAGCACCCCCAGATCCCAAAGGTACGAATAGAACTCCGGCAGGTGTTCCTGGTAACGGCTGCGCTCTTCTGGCGGAGCTGCGGAGAGCACGGACCACCCGGCCTCGTGGATCTGGTGCGCAGCCTCTCCAAAGGCCTTCAGCGGTTCCAACCCCATGAGTCTCATGAGGGCCTGGAGCGGCAGCGACGTGCCGCCCCTGCCATCTGTGTACAACTCCCTTGGGTCAATCACCTGACACCTCCTTTTCGAAGCCAATACTGTGAAAGGTCTATGGCCTTTCACCCTGAGCACAGTCGAATGGGTGAAAGACGCACTGCCACCGTGGCAGTGGATTTGTATTTAACACATAATTTTACATTGAGTCAATGCAAAAGTTCCAGAGTTTCTTTCAACTGGGCTCTCAGAGCCTCGATCTTGGACATGAGGTTGCGATTCTCGGCATTCCGGAGGAGGAACATTTTCCATTTGTGATCCGTCAGATGCTCGCGAAAGATATGCTTGTCTTCCTTAAGGCGGCCATCGGCGCGTGCGACCATCAAGCGGAAGGCGTTCACGCCAAGCTCCTCGAGTGTTTTTGCCTCTTCGGTATCGGGGGAGAGCGCCTCACGGAGAGCTTCGAGCAGCGTTGCGGAGCCGCAGCTGACGGAAGGGGTGAAACGATCGGGGAGTTGACTTCGGGATATGTCCAGACGGGCTTTCATTGCTTCGGGATTTCGCCGGTACGCAGCGCGATCTTCGTCGTTCCATTTGTCGTATTCCATGATGAATTCCGGATCATTAAAGGATACAAAGGAAGCCAAATCCCCATCGCCGGCAATGGCTTTTTGCACTTCCAGAGCAAATGCATCGAGTGTCGTTCGGTCGACGGCCTCGGTAGCGGAGCGCACGATGACGATGAACTCGTCGCCGGCAACGGAATACGCTTCCGTGCGCAAATTTCGTTCCGCAAGCCACCGCTGTACTGATGCCGGCGGATGGCAGAGGAATTCCGCCAATCCTTCGAGGTATTTCCCTGCATGCGCATGGCTCGTGCAATCGACGATGGTTTTGGTGCCATCGACGTCGAAAAAAACACACCCCATGCGCTCGAGGGGCGCAGGGTTCTCTCTCGATACCACAGTGATGAGATCGTGTGCCACAATGGGGGGCAGTATGTCGAAGTGGGTGATGGAATGCCGGTCGCTCGAAAGGGCGGAGTCGCGTCCCACTTCCCGGTAGGCCCGGAGCACCTCTTGATCGAAGAACGCCGCCAAGGCACTGCGCTCCGAATTGTTCAGATCGGCGAGTGACTTCACTTCTCCAATCTCCTTGTGTATCAGCGAGTCCATTTGTCTCTCGACGAGCGTCCTGATGTAGGGGGGAAGTTTTGGGAGCAGCATCTCAAAGAGATGTGGAGAAGAATTTCCGGGATATTCACGATCATAGAGTGTGCGCAACGTCGCATGGACATCGTGCAGGTTGGGTACAGTGCGAAATGTTGGCTCGTTGTGCATTTTTCATAAAAATAGCATGTCTATTTGATATTGTCAATTTCCGATATGTCTCACCGCAAATGCGACAGTTGGTTGGCGAATTGGCTCGGAGAC
>CAZWCH010000070.1:0-4298 GCA_964632925.1 uncultured Candidatus Peribacteria bacterium | reverse complement strand
TCCTGCTTATCTCTCCCCGAGGGAAAGTCCAGGATGTGGTGGACCCATACATCCGTTTTCCTTCTCTTTTTATCTCCTTGTATCATGGCTCCATGCGTTTTCGACGGTTTTTCGGCGTTGCCCTCCTTGGGGGGTCGTTGCTCCTCGTCGGTTGTGCCGGCGGAAAAGAAGAGCTTTCCTGCCGCGAACAGTACTGGGATGGGGTGTTTGGGACCTGCCTGCCATCGGGATGGAAGTCCGTCGAACCCGCGGGTCTCCGCGCGCGGGGGGTGCCGGAAGAGGTCGTCGCCGTGTTTCAGGCCGATCAATTTGCATCGAGCCAGATTCCCACAGTGATCGTGACGAAAGAACCGCTCGTGCGCGACTGGGATGCCGCCGCGTACAGCGACGCAAGCGTCAAGGCCGTGCGGACGCTTGTGGGGTATGCCCTCCTCGACGACCGCGATGTTTCGGTGGACGGCGAGCGCGTGCGGTTGCACACGTTCTCCGCCCAGCCCATCCCGGAGGAGCCGGCGAAGCGGTTTTACCAGTTGAGCACGGTGGTGCGGAAGGTGGGCTACACCGTGACCGCAACGCTTCCTCTCTCGCCGGAACGCGATCTGGAGAAGCAGGTGCGGCTGATGCTGGACGCAGTGACATTCCGGTCGGAGGAGTAGGTGCGGAGGTTGTAGGGAGTAGGTGGTAGGTTATAGGAGTGCGTTTTCCCTCTCCCCGCGCCTGCCCGCCGTAGCTGTAGCGAAGGAGGGGGAGAGGGTTAGGGTGAGGGGATGCGATCATGTAGAATTTTTCCGTTGGCTCCGTATCCGGTGCCGTAGCCAAGTAGTAAGGCAGGGGTCTGCAAAACCCCCATGCGTGGGTGCGATTCCCACCGGCACCTCCATTAACTGAATACCAACGCATCCGGCCAGAAGATGAGGAGGAAGCCGAGGGCGTACATGAGGAGGCCGCCGAAGATCAGGGTGAAGCGGCGGTACTTCGTCGTGAGGCCGGTCGCGTGGAGCGTATAGACCGCGATCGCGAAAATGACGAGGTCATCGATCATGTAGAGCAGGATGTAGAGCGCGAGGTAGCTGTAGCGCGCGATGTTGCTCACATCGTTGAAGGCGAGGATCTGCGTGAAGATGGCCGGGAGTCCCGCCGTACAGACGAGCTCGATCATGTTGACGGAAATGGCGAGGATGGAGACCCCGAGGATCATCATGGGCCATTGAGAAATTTGTGTTATCCGCTTCATGCGTTCGATGATCTTCTGGCGACGCGCGAGGTTGGTGACCTTGCAGACGTTCGGATCTTTGCCAAAGGCTTCGAAGAGATAAAAGCCGCCGGCGCCGATGGCGATGATTCCGATGATCTTCTGGACCCAGAGGTTGTAGCCAATGACGAGGAACACGTTGAGCCACGCGGCGATAAAGATGTAGTAGATCGCGCCGCTCACGAAGAGGAACGTTCCGCCGATGACCCATACTTTCCGCATGTCGTTCGTCCCGATGAGGAGCGTGAGGAGAGTGATGAGCACCCACATCGCGCAGGGATTGAAGCCGTCGAGGAAGCCGAGGAGCACGGAGAGCGCGGGGAGCGAGAGCGTGAGGAGGTCCACTTTCCCGAACACCCAGAGGTCGAAAATGTATTTGCCCGTATCCGCTTCGCAGTTCTCGGTGCAGACGCCCGCCGCGCTGGCGACGGGAACATCTGTCGCCGTGCGCAGGAACGTTGTGAACGGGAGACAGCCGGGCCTGGCGCGGCACGTTTCGTACTGTTTTTGGAGATATATCCCCGTCGTCTCGTGCGTCTCGTAGCCTTGCGTGATGTTGCCGTCGATGATGATCGTGGGGACGCCCTGCTGGAGGGAGGGGGCGACGTTCTGGATTTCCTCGAAGAGCTCCGGCGTCCCGATGTCGGTGATTTCGTGATATTCCACCGTCCATCCCTTTTCGTTCACGAATTCTTCGAACGCGGCGCAATGGGGGCAGCCGTCGCGTACGATGGCGACGATGTCGGCGCCGGGCGTCGAGAGGTACCGTCCCAAGGGCGCCGCGCCTCGGAAGGCGCGTTCGGGAATGTACAGCGCGAGGAGAATCGCGGGGACGAACGCGAGGACAAGCCAGGTCGAGAGGCGGTGCAGCATTGGGGAAGTATACTGTGGAATTTCTTTTCATTATACCAAAAATGCCGTTGTTGCACAAATTGCGCGCCGGAAGTCTTGGTGTAGAGTTCCGAAATGGAGGCTTCGCGCGATCCGCGGGACTACGCCATTGCGACGCTGGGGACGCACTCTGCTCTCCAGATCCTCAAAGGCGCGCGGGAGGAGGGAATGCGGAATCTCGTCATCTGTAAGCGTGGAAATGAGCAACCGTACCGCAGTTTCGGTCTCGCGGATGAGGTTCTTTTCGTCGATGATTGGGCGGATTGGGATTTGGCTCTCGAGGAGAAACTTCTCGGACGGAATGCGATCGTTATTCCCCATGGTTCTTTCGTTGCGTACATCGGCGGTGAGCGGATACTCCGCATGCGGCCGATGTATTACAGTTCCAAAGATATCCTGCGCTGGGAGGCGGATCGCCGTCTGCAGCGCCGCTGGCTCGAGCAGGCCGGCCTGCTGCTCCCGCGCGTCTTTGAGCGGCCGGAGGACATCGACCGTCCCGTCATCGTGAAGTTTCACGGCGCGAGCGGGGGGTTCGGCTACTTCATCGCCAATTCGCCGGAGCAATTTTTCGAGGTGAAGAAGAAAAAATATCCGGATCAGGAGGATTTCGTGATTCAGGAGTATGTCGTCGGCGTGCCACTGTACATCCATTACTTCTTCTCGCCGCTCACGGGCGAGCTCGAAATCATGAGCATGGACAAGCGCTACGAGTCGAATGCCGACTCCATCGGACGCATCCGGGCCGCCGATCAGCTCGCGTCGAATATCTACACGAGCTACACGATTGTGGGGAATATCCCCGTCGTCGTGCGGGAGTCCCTTCTCCCGGAGCTCTTCGCGATGGGCGAGCGCGTGGTCGGGGCGAGTCGGCAGCTCGTCGATCCTGTGACGGGCAATCGCGTGCGGACGGGACTCCACGGGCCGTTCTGTTTGGAGGCCATCGTGACGCGGAAGCTGGAAATGTACGTTTTTGAGATCAGCGCGCGGATTGTCGCGGGGACCAATCCCTACATCGCTGGGTCGCCGTACACGGCGCTGAAGTACGATGTGCCGATGAGCACGGGACGGCGGATTGCGCGGGAGATACGGTTGGCCATTGAGCAGGGGAGGCTGGGGGAGGTGGTGGAGGGTGTGAATACTCCCCTCTCCCTAACCCTCCCCCGCCGGGGGAGGGAATCTGCTTCGTTTGGGTTTTCTCTATGATGAACATTGCCGACGTCCTCCGAGGATATGACGTGCAGCATCTCACCATTGGTTCCCTCGGCGGACACAGTGCGCTCGATGTGTGTCACGGAGCAAAACACTGTGGGTTTCGGACGGTGGTGGTGACAAAGAGGGGAAGAGAGAAAACCTACGCGCAATATTTCCGATCTCGTCCTAACACCTATCACCTCACACCTATCACCTCGCAAAAGGGTTGTGTGGATGAGACCATCATCGTTGATGAGTTCCAAGATGTGTTGCAGGATGGGATACAGGAGGAGCTGCGGCGGAGGAATACGATCATGGTGCAGAGTCGGTATTTCTGGACGTACATCGATGATCCTCTGCGCATTGAGCGAGAGTTCTTGGTGCCGCTCTTCGGTTCCCGCTCTCTCCTCAAGCTCGAGGACCGTGCGCGGCCGTACGGCCAGTATCATCTTCTGCGCGACGCGGGAATTCGTGTTCCGAACATCTTTGCGCGACCCCAGGACATCGACCGGCCGGCGCTCGTGAAGGCGAGCGAAGGCGCCCGTTCCTACGAGCGGGGATTTTTTCTTGTGCGGAGTCCGGAGGAGTATGAGGAGACGGGGAACCGCCTCGCGCGCGAGGGGGCGATTGCCGCGGACTGGCGGAATGCTCAGATCGAGGAGTTCGTCATCGGGGCCCCGGTGAATTTTCACTTCTTCTCCTCCCCCCTTACAGGAGAGCTCGAGCTTCTCGGGACCGATACGCGCCGCCAGACGAATCTCGATGGCGTGCTCCGGATGCCGGCCCAGCAGCAGATTCATCTGCACACCGCGTTCAATGTAACGATGGTGGAAGCGGGACACATCGCTTGCACAGTGAAGGAGTCACTCCTCGAGAAGGCGTTCGATCTCGGTGCAACCTTTGTCGCGCAGTGCAGAAGACTTCCGAAGGAGATCGATCCGTCCGGGAAGGGGATGATCGGCCC
>CAZWCH010000069.1:1587-4301 GCA_964632925.1 uncultured Candidatus Peribacteria bacterium | reverse complement strand
CCGCCTTCACATGTTCCCATGTCACCCCCCGCACGATGGGATTCTCCGTGATGAGATAGCCGTCATCCCACTGGACGAATGCGTTGCGGAGCACGCCACCGTGTACGACGAATGCCGTAGCGATGATGGCGGCGATACCGACAGATGAGGAGAGCTGTAAGCCTTTCAGCGAAAACACCGCATAATTCTACGGTGGAAGCTGCTTGGGGAAAGGAGGCAAGCCGCCTTTTCATTGCATAAAAACGTAATTCATTGTACAATGAACACAACATCATGGACAATGGAGCAGAACGGCGGCAGGCACGCATAGAAAAGCTTGCGGGAAAGCTCCCGGAAGAGGTGAAGCGCGAAGAGCTCGACCGATACGCGGCGTACCTTGCCGGTATGTGTGGCGCGGGGAAGACGTGCTTTATAGAGACGGATATTAAAGAGCGTGTAGAAGGGCAAAAAGAACAATTTTCCGAAGTTTGGGAGTACATCGAAGAGAATGTGAGCGCACTGCGCGCGCCGCGAATAGATGATTAGAGCATCGTACGGAATTCCTCCTCCGTCATGATCCGGATCCCCAGCCGTTCCGCGTCGTCTTTTTTGCTGCCCGGTTCGGCGCCAACGACGACATAGTCTGTTTTGGCGCTCACGGAAGCGCTTACGCGCCCGCCCCGCTCCTTGATCATGCGCTTCGCCTCCTCGCGCGAGAGGGTGGGGAGTGCGCCCGTCAGAACAACGATCTTCCCTGCGAACGTTTGCGGCAGGGCGGTTCCCTCCGGTTGCAGGCACACGACGCCGCCCTCTTCGAGTTTATGGATCAGGAGATCACTCAGCCGTTCCTTTGCCCATTCCTTTACGGCGCGTGCGATGACGGGGCCGATGCCGCCGATGGCGGCGATCGTCGTCTCCTCCGTTTCCCTGAGTGTGCGGAGAGCCTCCAAAGGCGTGATAGCCATGATGGCGGCGGCGGGTGTTTCCCGGAGTTCGGGGAAGAGAAACTGTTGGACGGAGCGCAGGATGTTCCCCTGCTGTGGCGTGAGTGCGCGGCGTTTCCAGGGAAGGCCGCGAGCGAGGCGTTCGGCGATCTCGCGACCGACATGGCGGATGCCGAGGGCGAAGAGGAAGCGGTCGAGGGGGAGTCGGCGCCGGCGCTCAATGCTCCGGAGGATGTTCCCGGTTTTTTTTTCTTTGAAGAGCGGCAAACTTGCCAGATCCTCGGCTGTCAGGAAAAAGAGGTCACCGGCGTCCTCGATGATGCCGCGTTCCAGCAGTTCCTCGATGGTCTCTTTCCCCAATCCCTCGACGGCGAAGGCATGGCGCGAGACGAAGTGTTCGATATGCTCCCGGCGTGCGCCGGGGCAGTGTGGATTGGAACAGCGGTGCACCACCTCGCCTTCCGGTCGCGCGAGCGGCTTTTCGCAGCTCGGACATGCGCGCGGGAAGCGGAAGGGCTTTGCGCCGCCGGGGCGGAGAGCCGGGAGAACATGCACCACCTCCGGGATGATATCGCCGGCCTTGCGCACGACGACGGTGTCGCCGAGCCGCACATCCAGACGCGCAATTTCATCGGCATTGTGGAGCGTCGCGCGCGTCACCGTGGTGCCGGCAAGCTGCACGGGGGTGAGGTGGGCGACGGGCGTGATCGCTCCCGTGCGTCCCACCTGGACGCGGATCGCCAGGACGCGCGCCGTGCGCTCTTCCGCGGGGAACTTATAGGCACGCGCCCAGCGCGGCGCCTTGGCGGTCGAGCCGAGATCGCGCTGGAGCCTGCGGTCGTTCACTTTCGCGACGAGTCCGTCGATGTCGAAGGGGAGAGACGCGCGCGCGCGGCGGATTTTTTCATAGAAACATTCGATGGCGGCGATATCCGCAACCGTGCGGAACCCGTCGCAAACGGGGAAACCTGTTTTTTGCAGGAAGCGCAGGATATCTTCCTGCGTCGCGAGGCCAAGTGCATCGGCGCTTGCGGAATCCAGGGCGTAGCAGAAGAGCCGAAGATCGCGGCCTGCCGCAACATGCGGGTCCAACTGGCGAACGGAGCCAGCGGCGGCATTGCGAGGATTGGCGAACCGTTCATCATTGGGAAGCTTTGCGTTCACCTGTTCCAGCGACGCACGCGGCATGTACACCTCGCCGCCGATTTCCATAAAATGCGGAACCTGACACCTGACACCTGACACCTGAAAGCTCAGAGGCAACGCCTCAATCGTCTTCACCGTGTGCGTCACATCCTCGCCTTCGATGCCATTGCCGCGCGTGACGGCACGGAGATAGCGGTAGGTTACGGGACCTAGGGACTGGGACCTAGGGACTGGGACCTTCTCATACACCAGTGAAATGTTGAGTCCGTCAATCTTCAGTTCGCAGATAAAGTCGAAGGGTCTGTGTTCATCGCCGAGGGCGCGGCGCATTTGGAGGATCCACTCTTCGATATCACTCTGCGAGAAGGCGTCGGAGAGAGATTCCTTTGGTGTGATGTGGCGTACTTTTGGCAGGCGCCCATCAAGGGGCGCTCCGACGCGCTGCGTCGGTGAATCGGCGGTGATGAGATCGGGGAATTCCTTTTCCAGAGCGATGAGTTCCTGCTTGAGAGCATCGCGCGCATCCTCCGAGACATCCGTGCGATTCTCGATGAAGTAGGCGCGATTAAGCCGCCAGATTTCCTCGCGGAGTTTGCGAACCCGTTTCACAACCTCGCGCTCCGGCGCAGGACAAGGCATCTGCCT
>CAZWCH010000069.1:0-1577 GCA_964632925.1 uncultured Candidatus Peribacteria bacterium | reverse complement strand
AAGCCATTCCCCTTACCTAAAACCTACAACCTATAACCTATAACCTACAACCTACAACCTACTCCACGATCACCTTCCCCTTCATCCCGCGCTCCTTGTGGCCGGGGACTGCGCAGGTGAGTTCAAATTCCCCGCTCTTCGTCGCGGTGAATGTAAGGGAATCCTGTCCGCCCTGAAGCGCTTTATTGACGCCGAGTCCCTTCACAGTGAAGGTGTGCCTGCCGGTATTCTGGAAGGTGAGCGTGACATCCTGTCCCTTCTTTACGGTGATCACCGACGGCGAAAAAATGTAGTTTCGGGTATTGATGGCGATAGTCACCGGCTCCGGAGCCGCTGCCTCCTCGTCATCCTCGGTTTCTTCGGTTACGTCGGTTTCTTCGGTTTCTTCGGTTGCCTCCTCCATGGCCTTCTCCTTCGCAACCGCTGCAGCCACCTTGAGGTAGATCATCTTCGCCGCTTCCGCGCGGTTCACCCGGTCATTGGGCCGGAAAGTTCCTTTGGGATTGCCGTCGGCATCCTTGTCGCCCGAAACGATGCCGAGTTTTGCCGCGTAGGCGATGTCACTCTCGAACAGGTGTCCCTGTGCGTCGGTAAACGGGGACGCCTCCTGCGGGACATCGTCTTCAAAGGAATCGAAGAGGGCGGCGAGCACTTCGCCCCGGAGCGCCGGACGGTTGAGGTCGGGCGAATTTTTGAGGAGTCGCAGACCACGCGCCTCGCCGCACGCGACGTAGACTTTTGCCCAGTGGGCGCCGGCCTTTGGGTGCTTCACGGCTGCCGGACACTCCTTCTCATCCGTTTTCGCCGCCTTCATGGCCATTTTGAGGATCTCCGCGACCGTCACGGGATCGCCCGGGCCGTACGCCCCCGTGAGCTTGTCGTCCTTATCCTTATACCCTGTGACAATGCCCCATTTTGCGACGGAGGAGACGTAGGGATTGAACCAGTCGTCCCTCTTTATGTCGCGGAAAGCGCCAGCTCCCTTCGTCTTCTCGAGACGCCGGATCACGTCTTCCAACGGATTTTTCGAAGATCCGCCGATATTGACCTTATCGAGAATTTTGAAGAACCCGTGCGCCGGTTCTGCGGAGAGGAGGAAAACGGCGAAGAGAGAAGAGAAGAAGGGGAGAACATGCATAGTGGAGGGTATTGTAGGGCTGACTGCACCGATCCCACACCGAATTAGCTTGAAAGGCTGTCAATTGTATGCTATATTGGAGGGGAACATACATTTCATTACCCCACGGTCTATGACGAAAACGCATACGCAGAATGTGCTTGCCTTGAGCGTCGCCGCGCTCGTGGCCTCCGGCGTCGCGGCTTTTGCCGGCGTCGCGACATTCAACGATGACCTCACGGGAAGATCTGTGTACCTCGCGCAGGATCCCTGTTCCGGGTGTGCATCCATGCCGGACGAAATGGCGCGACAGATGTGCTTCAACAGTTGTTCGCAGCAGCAAAACTTTTACTATGGAACATCGGGTGGAACGAGCGGGGGAACATCTGGCGGGACGAGTGGCGGCACGACCGGTGGTACAACAACGAGTACGATGTCAGGCCCCACTGGACTGAATTGT
>CAZWCH010000068.1:0-4551 GCA_964632925.1 uncultured Candidatus Peribacteria bacterium | reverse complement strand
CAATCTTCTTCTCTTCCTCCTCCTGCATCTCCACCACTACTGACACCTCCTCCTCCTCCTCCTCCTGCGCAAGTACACCCTACATCGCTTGCAATTCCTGGCTTACTTCCACAGAGTAGTGGGCAATCCGGATAGCAGCCCAACGGTATCTTGCCTGGCTCATTGGGCGGATAGGGGTGAAAGTTGAAAAAGGAAGAGAACCACATATTGCGGAAAACGATGTCAACTCCTGTGAAGTCGAGTTCGAAGTCGACGTCACTACCAACGAGTGTCCACTGAAAAACACTACCTTTGCTAGCCATTATGTAGTCGGGGCGACCGGGTCCGCCGTGGTTATTCAAAGTGTTGGAGTCTCCGCTTTGGTAAGGTATCGTGATTACGATGCTAAATATTGATGACATTGGGACGCCATAGAATGTTCCACCAACCTTATTCTCATCGTTCATAGCGACAATGACTAATGGATCCCTGATCCGGGTGCCGATGAACCATAAATCGTATTCAAAACGTCGCTTTTGTCCCTCTACGTCTATTTCTGTATCGCACTTCGCTATAATTTGTCTCCTACGTGGATCCGCAAAAGTAACAGGACAAGGGAAAGTGTGTTCGTCAGAGTTGTAAAATGACGCAGTGACACTCACATGATCTCTAGGCGTTAATGTCAAACATCCTTTCTCCCCGCACCTTACAGAGAGCGTTGCAAGCACTTTGTTTTTGTCAGGAAAATAATGGTCATCCGGGCAGTAATTTACGTCTACGGTGCAATTAGGAAGGCATCCGAACGCACCAGTATTGTTAACGGCCCCGGCGTCGCACTCCTCGAGAACGGTACCATCATCTCGCAAACTACTATTCGTATATCCATCGCCGCATGTTGCCGGCGTGCAGTCGGCGTCACATGTCACTGTGTCTTCTCCACCATCGTCGCACTGCTCGTTTCCTTCCCTTATGCCATTTCCGCAAAGAGATGCCGCAGACGCCACAGACGCCACAGACGTCGCAGACGCCACAGACGTCACAGACGCCACAGACGTCGCAGACGCCACAGACGCCACAGACGTCACAGACGCCGCAGATGCCACAGACGCCACAGACGCCACAGACGCCACAGACGCCACAGACGCCACAGACGCCTCGGAAGAGCCATTACAACCGCGCGTGTCGAAAAAACATTGCGCGTCGCAGGACAGAATTCCACTGGCGAATCCTCTGCTTGTACATGTTACTCCGTTGAGATTCATGCCGTCACATTCTTCCCCTGAATCGATTTGGCTGTTCCCGCACGGTGCTGGCAGAGACACGCATTCCACGTAAGAACAATCGGAAGCACATACTGGTGTTCCACCGAAGTAGTTACAATTCGCGTCTCTGAGGTCTGATCCATCACACACTTCATCGAATATCGTACCCTCTGCTTTGTTGTTGCCGCAGACAAAGCCTCCTCCGCCTCCTCCGCCTCCTCCTCCTCCTCCTCCTCCTCCAGTTCCTCCTCCCGCATCTCCAGACTGGCAAGTATTATTTACGCAAATGAGGGTATCGCAGCAGGGCTTTGAGACAGCTGCGAAGAGGTTTGAGAGAATGGAAGCGTCGATCGCGGGGAGAGTTCCGCATGCTCCGCCCACTTTCGAGCACTGATCGGAATCATTCCCCGTTTGTCCGAGGAGGACGGGGGCGCTGTTGTAGGAGGAGGAGAGCTCCACGGCGATCACTGTCGCGGTGACGACCGCGATAATCGCGGTCATGCGGGATGGAGAAAGCCTCCTCATGCACTCGATTATTGTCCAGGTGTACTGAGAAAAGCATTGCGCCATTCAGTAAATATGATGGCGTAACCTTGCGGGTACCGTCCGTGTGGAGATGTATGAAAAAAGCGGCTCGCTTTTGCGAAAAAGTTGGGTAGCATGCGGAGTTGATGTTCCCCGTCGAGAGAGATTTCATGGAAGCGTGCTCGTATCTGTCCGATGCCGACAGGGCGGAAGTCGGGCGGGCGCTCGTACAGGTGAAGGAATGGCATGCGGGGCAGATTGCCACGGCGCTCTTCCTCGCGCGGTTGGAGTGTGACGCCACCACGCTCATTGCCGGCCTCCTCCACGACGTGGTCGAGGATGGCTGCACGACGTTCGATGAGGTCGAACGTCTCTTCGGTGCGGATGTTCGGATGCTCGTGGACGCCGTCACAAAGCTCACGCGGCTCCGCTACGAGGGGAGACGGAACGAGCGGCAGATCGCGTCGCTCCAGAAAATGCTCCTCGCGGCGAGCGATGACCTGCGCGTGATCATCATCAAGCTCGCGGATCGTCTCCACAACGTCGAAACCCTCGCGGCGCTTCCGGCGGACAAGCAGGAACGCATTGCGCAGGAGACACTCGAGATTTATGTCCCCTTTGCGCGGATGACGGGCCTCTGGGACGTGAAGCGGCGCCTCGAGGAAGGGTGCTTCGCCATCGCGTTCCGGGAGGAGGCGGAGCGTTGGCGCGATGCCGTTACGCAACGCCGCGCGGAGCTTGCGCCGCTGCGCGATGCGTTCATTCGGCATGCGCCGGCGATCGCGAACGTTCCGGTGAACGCGCGCATGACGCCGATGACGGATTACGAACTTTTCCGCAAGTGCGACCGGAATATCGAGCGGCTGCGCGAGAGCGGCGCGTTCGATTCCGCCCTCGTGCTCCTCCGGGGCGGAGAGGAGCGGCCGGGCGCCTGTTACGGGGTTCTCGGCGCGCTGCACGGGGGGTACCACAGCCGTCAGGGGTCCATCCGCGACTTCATCGGCCAGCCGCTCCCCAACGGCTACCAGGCGCTCCACACGACGCTCTTTCTCGCGCACGATCACCAGGTGCTCGTGCGCATCCAGACGGAAGCGATGGAGGAATACGCGGGAAGGCGGAAGTATTCCGCATGGATGACGGACAGGAGCAATCCTCTCTACCGCGCCCTTGCGGGGATACATGGGCGGGGGAGTGCGCCGGAACAATATATTGAAGATCTTCGGGCGAATGTTCTCGCCGAGCGGATCAACGTGTTCACGCCGGCAGGCGATATCGTGACGCTCCCGCGCGGGGCGACCGGCATCGATCTTGCCGCGTCGCTCGACACGTCCTTCCTCATGCACCTCAGCTCCATGCGCGTCAATGGCGAGCGGCGCGAGGTCACGGGGGCACTGCACGACGGCGATACGGTTGAACTCCTCTTGTCGGAGGGGGAGGGTGGCGGCCGCGACGCTCTCTGGCGGCAGCGCGCGAAGACGATTGCCGCGAAGGAGGATCTCCGAAACATGGCGCAGGCGATGCCGAGCGAAAAGCTTGAGGAGGAGGGGCGGTTCCTCCTCGTCCACGAGTGTTCGAAGTATCTTCTGTCTCTTTGGTGGCTGTTCCATTGCGCCGGTTTGCAGCGGGAATTGAGTGAAAAATTTCACCAGGAAAACATTGCGGCGCTCCTTCGGAACCTGGGGGGCGGCGTGCTCGCCGTGAGCCGCGTCGCGCAGGAATACTGGCGTCTGTTGAATGCGCCGTCTCCGCTGTCTCTCCGCGTCCTGCGCAGGATGCGTATTCTCCGCTGTCCGCGCCCCCTGCGTCCCGGAGAGATCGTGACGATCGATGTGACACTCTCCGATCGTCCGGGGGTGCTCCACACGCTCACGCGTTGTTTCGCTGATCGCGGAGTGAACATCACCGGCACGAACACGTACACGGTCGCGCCCGGGGTCGTTTGCGATCGCCTGGGTGTGACTGTGAAGAGCAGCGAAGAATTCAGTGATCTCTACGATGCGCTCCTGCAGGTACCGGGGGTGCGGGGCGTGCGACGGGTGAAATGAGGTCGGGGGTGTCCACGGAAAGTGTTGGTACTTCCCTCTCCCGGGGGGAGAGGGCTAGGGAGAGGGGTAGGTGGGAACTCCTTTTACCCCTCTCCCGTACCCTCCCCCTAAGGGGGAGGGGGTTAGTGGTGTGGAGAGCAAACAGAGCAATATATTCCGGACATTCGCGTAAATCTCGCTGGATGCATCGAGCGCTTCGATTTCCGCGCGCGAAAACCAGCGGATGTGGTCGTGTTCCGCGGCGCAGAGCGTGAGACCACGGCGCATCCCCGCGGGGCGCGCGCGGAAAACGAAGTCAATGTGCTCATGTTCCGGTTCCGAACGTTCCTTGCTTGCGGGAATTCTCTCGAGGAAGAATGCGAACGGTTTCTTCAATATCTTTCCTTCATAACCGGCATTGCGGTAAAAATCTTCCTGTTCCTCTCCGAAAATTTCGACGTCGAGGCCGGTCTCCTCTTTCGCTTCACGGGCAGCGGCTTCCTCCGGAAGCTCATTCGGCTCCATGTGGCCGCCGGGCGGCATCCAGCGCTGGAGGCGCTTGTGCCAGAGGAGCAGCGCGCGCTGTCGTTTTTCATCAATGACGAGCGCGGTGGCGGTGAAGTGACGGTGCATGATAAAAATGGAAAAATCTGCGCATCAGCGGTGCGCGACCCGCGCCATCGCGGCGGCCTCATCAATGATGGCCTGGTGCTGCGCGGGGTCCGCCCAGCGACGCTGCCCTTCCTCCGGGAGCAGGTGGA
>CAZWCH010000067.1:0-4605 GCA_964632925.1 uncultured Candidatus Peribacteria bacterium | reverse complement strand
CGCTCTGTTGTCATCCGGAGGAGAAAAGAGGAGACGGCATCGCCGGTGTCATCACTCGTCTCGGGCGGGTGAAAATCCACCGGCAGGGATGCCGTATGTTCGCACATGTTCATCCCGACCGCCGCATCGAAGCGCAGTGGGATGCGGCGGAAGTCGAGGTGAGAGGGTAAGGGGCTATTGCGCATTGTATGAATAGAAGATATACTTATTTTCGTATTTTCTTCTTAATTCATATGACGCGAAAAATCATCAAGAGCACCTCGCGCGGGCAGATTACTCTTCCAAAACAGTGGCGTCGCGCATTCGGTACAGATATTTATCTGATTGAAATGCATGACCAATCACTTACCATCAAGCCGCTTGATCTTGATGGTGCGGCTGGGGAAGATATCCTCTTCGATGCAGAACGGGATAACAACGGGAATGGGGTTAGTCCCGAAGAAATCATTCGCGTGCTCAAAAAAATCCAACATGAACACGATTGAGAAATTCCTCAGGACACTCTCTGTAAAGGAACGAGAAGCCGTACTCTCGGTTATGCAGCAGATCCTGCAGGATTTTCGGAAGGTGCCAGGGGTGAAACGACTCCAGGGAAAGCACGATGTCTACTGCGTGCGTATGGGCCCCTATCGCCTACTCTTTACGATACGCGGCAATGGGAAGGCGAATATATTCCGGATAACGCGGAGAAATGAGAAAACGTACAGAGGGTTAGGGTGAGGGGTCACTTTATTCGAGGAACACCGCGAGGAGTTTCTGCATGCGGCGGTGCCAGCGGAAGCGCTCGGCGCCTTCGCCGCCGGGTGCATAGAGCGGGGCGAGGCGGTCGCGTTCTTTTTGCGGAAGGCTTCGCAGAAACTCCGCAATGTCTTTTGCGAGTTCTTCCTCAGAGACCGCAATCTGATGTTCTGCGAGGAGGGCGTCAATGCCGAAGCGGAGGCGGAGGCGATGTTCCGCTTCTTTCCGCATATCGGTGCGGAATGTTTCTTCCGACTTCTTCGTGCGTTTCAGCCACTCGGCGAAGGAGAGGTTTTGGGAGTGGAGATTCTCATTCAGGGATTCGAGCATCTGTCGCTGCTCCTCTTCGAGGAGTTCCGGTGCGAGATCAACGTCGACCGCGCTTCGGACTTGTCCGAAGAACTCCTCCTCCCGTCGTCTCTGTTCGGCCTGTTCCTTCTGGCGTTTCAGCGCGTCGGTAATCGATGCTCGCAAGGCTTCGATGGATGGAATGCCCCACTGTTTCCGGACGGCTGCGTCGGTCCACTCTGCTATCGCATGTTCTTTTTTGATGGTATCCAGAGCGTTCGTGATCTCCGCATCGGTGATGCTGACATCTTTCTTTGCGATGCGCAGGGCGTCTTTCTTGCGGAATGTCACGGTCGGTTTCTCGACGATCGTGATCGAGAGGGTGATCGGTGCGTGGGACGTGAGAGCAACTCTGGGATGAATGACGGGTGTGAGTTTCTGTTCCTTCAGGAATTTCGGGAGGTGTTCCTGGAGGAAGGCATGGACGATTTCTTCCGTCAGCGCTTCCGGTTTGGTGTGCGCTTTGACGATTTCCAGTGGGACATGCCCTGCCCGGAATCCCTTCACCTGCGTTTTTTTTGCCATGCGTTCCAGGGCTCCGTGTTCCAGGGCAGATCGCTTCGTAGTGTCGATAGTGAACGTGCAGCGAGTGCGCGCATGGGGGAGTTTTTCGACAATGGGACGCAGGTCATCCATGAGCCGGGCGCGCTTTCCTGTAGACGAGGAGAGGAGTGGCGACGAAGAAGGAGGAGTACGTTCCCACGACGGTGCCGACGATGAGCGTGAGGACGAACCAGCGGATGCTCTCTGCGCCGAAGAAGAACAGCGCGAAGAGCATGATCAGGGCGCCCGTTCCCGTGTTGATGGTCCTGGTCATGGTTTGCCGGAGGCTGCGTTCGGCGATGGCGGAAAAATCCTCCCTGCGGGCGGTATCGAGGAAGAGGTTGTCGCGGATGCGGTCGAATACCACGATCGTATCGTTCACAGAGTATCCGATGATGCTCAGGAGCGCGGAGACGAAGAGAAGGTCCATTTCAAATGCGGTGAAGCGTCCGATGACGGTGAAAATTCCCAGCGTGACCAGCGTGTCGTGGAGCGTGGCGACGATGGCGCTGACGGCGAATGCCCAGGGGCTGAAACGGCGGGGGATTTTTCGGAAAGCGAAGGCGAGGTAGAGGACGATTGCAGTGGCGGCGATGATCATGGCCCAGAGTGCGCGGATGCGGAGGCTCTGCCCGACCGTCGGCCCGATGGTGGTGAATTGGAGTTCGGGGCTCGGTCCCAGTTTTTCATCGATATGCTTTCCGATGGTGCGGTGCTCATCGTTCCCGAGCGCGCGGGAGCGGATGAGGACGCTCCGGTCTCGTGTTTGGGATAGGGAGACGTTCCCCAGCGCTTGTCCTTCGAGTGTCAGTCCGGCCAGCGCGCTCGCGAGGTCGTCTTTGGTCTTCCCTTCCGGAAGTTGGATTTCCATGAGGGTCCCTCCGGTGAATTCCACGCTCAGGCGCGGGCCGGGATAGAAGAGGACGACCGCGGATCCGGCGGCCAGGGCCAGCGAGCAGGGGAGGAGGAAGCGCGAGGCTCCGATGAATGACATGTGCGCCTGAGGCTAGCGGATATTCTTTTGGAGTTCCAGGGCGGGAGCGAAAGTCGGCGTGATGGCGAGTGCCTGTTCCAGCGCGCGCAGTGCCTCGTCCTTTCTTCCCGTTTCCGCAGCCGTCCATCCGAGGAGGTACAGGACGCGCGCGTTGCCTGGCCAGCGTTCAACTCCCTGCGAGGCGAGAGCGTACCCTTCTTCCTTCTTCCCTTCCCGAATGGCGAGCTGTACCGCGTCTTCGAGATCATCCCTGCGCGCGTCCGGGAGGCGGAGGAGAGCGCCGTAGTGTTCCAGGGCGAGAGATGGCTCTCCCAGTATCTCCGCTTCGCGGGCGATGCGGCGGCGAATCTCCTGTTCCGGAGCGAAGCCGTTTTTGAGGCTGTACTGGAAGAACGTCATCGCGCTGCGGTGGTTCCCCAGGAGACTGTAGGTGCGAGCGAGGAAGTATTGGATTTCCGGCTTCTCCGGATCGAGCGCGTACGCACGTTCCAGGGAAATGAGGGCCTGCTCCGGTCGTTCCGTCGTGAGTTCGCAGTAGCCCTGGACGATCCACGCGTCGCGGTAATCCTCCTGCTTCCGGGTGACGTCCGCGAGGATGGGGAGGGCGATTTCGCATTCCTGCACCTGTGCGAGGGCGCGTGCGAGGAGGGTCGAAAGGTGAATGGCAGGGCTTTCGGGAAAGAGCGCGTACTCCTCGTATGCCGCCTGGAGGGTTTTGGCGGAGGAACGCAGCGCCGGTTCCCATCCCGCCTCCGTTGCCGCGAGCTCTGTTTTCGCTTTTTCGTGGTCGTTCTCTATGATGGCGAGGAGGGATCGGAGGTAGTGTGCGTGGGGGGAATCCGTGGTGACCGCGAGACGTTCTGCCAGTTTTTGCAGTTCGCCGGTGCGCAGCAGAACGACGCCTTCCAACAACATGAGGTCTTCGCTGCGCACGTTCGCCTGGCGGAGCCAGTCGATCGTCTGGCGCACGCCGCGGAGATTGCGGCGCTGCAGCTGGGCCTGAGCCAGCTTGCGCAGGGCTGGCACTCCCCCTCCTTTCTCCACGGACGAGGCATAGGCGTTCTCCGCGGAGGACCATTCCCCCTGCATGGCGAAGAGATCCCCCTGTCTTAGGGAAAGTATGGCCTGCGTCGGCGCATCAGCGCTCTCCGCTGGTTCCGGTGTTCTCGAAACATCCGTGTGCGTTTCCTCGCCCTCGCGCACCGGCTCCGGTTGTTTTTGTAGGAGGGATGCCGTGCTTCTTTGCAGTTCCCACCAGAGTCCCCCGAGAATGCCCATCGTGAGAAGGAGGGCGCTTGCAACGGGGAGAGCGTAGCGGGCGGGAGCGCGCATGGTGACCTCAGCCTAGCAGGAGGATTCCCCCGGCGACTAGGCGCGCGTTGTCGGTGTGAGTTCGCCGTCGTCCCCCTCTTGCGCGGGCTGCGCGAGTATTCCTTTGGCCGCATTTTCGGCGATGTGTCGGGGAATCACGGCATCCACAGCTCCCCAGTGCGCCTCCTGTCCTTTTGGAAGGAGGATGACGACCTGATCTCCCACTTCCGCGCGGTAGAAAGTGACGGAGGCCAGGAGGACCCGGTACGTTTTTCCCTCCGCGAGAATTTTATACTGTCCATCTTCCTGAATGAGGACGCCTCGCACCGTCAGTCGTTCCAGGGGCGCGATTTGCTTGTAGATGAATTTTCCCTCATCGGTGATGGTGAGCTTCATGCCGTCGCCCTCCACGAGCTTGCTCTTCGATGCGTAGTTCGCGGGCACCGGGTAGGTGTTCCCGTCCGCATCCACCATGTTCTGCCCGTCGAAGGCTCCTTCCACCACCTTTCCATCAACTTTTCCGCCGAGGCGGTTGGCGTTCAGCATGTGGCGTTCACGGGCCGGATCGGCGATGCCCGTGGCATCCCGCAGGAGGGCCTGCGCCGTCTTGAGCGAGGAAATCGCGCCGTCGATAAGCTCTTGCATGTGGAGGAGATTGTCGTTTGTCACTT
>CAZWCH010000066.1:0-4798 GCA_964632925.1 uncultured Candidatus Peribacteria bacterium | reverse complement strand
CGGCGACCTCCGGGTTATGAGCCCGGCGAGCTACCAGGCTGCTCCACCGCGCGGCGTACACTAATTCTGCACGAAAATATTCTCTTTGCAAGGGAAACATCGGGCGGTAGAATGCGGTTATGGCACATAAGAAAGCTGGTGGGACAACGCAGAACGGGCGCGACAGCCGCGCCAAGCGCCGCGGCGTGAAGCGCTTCGGCGGGCAGGCAGTGCGGGCGGGGGAAGTTCTCCTTCGTCAGAAGGGTCTTCGCTTTCACTGCGGCCCGCATACGTACATCGGCCGGGACGGCACCATCCATGCAGCTGTCGGCGGCACCGTAACCTTCATGACACGCAAGCTTCCCAATTTTCACGGCCGCTGTCGCCCGTGCACTGTTGTGGCAATTGCGCCCACCCACTAGGATGCTCCCATGTCTGACGTCGGTGGTTTGGAATCAGCAATGCCGCGCGAGGGGGAGGGGGGTGTTTCGGAGGAGTTGAGCGAGGAAGCGAGACAACGCTTCGCCGCTGCTGGAGCGGCTCTTCAGCAGATTTATCGTGAGGAGCGCAAGGCGAAGGGGCGCGATCATTCCGTGGCGGATGCCATCCTCCAGTTTCTTAACGACGACCAGCGTTCCCATGTTGGCGCGCTCATCGCCCAGCTTTGCGCGAAAAATTGCCCGTCGTCTTTTCTCCTTGCAATTCTTTCCCTCATCAGCGAGTCCTGTCTCGTTGCGCTTCGCGAGTACATCCGCGAAGCGGAAGAGAAGACATCCGGGAACACCGTCGCCCTCGAAACGGCGCTGACGGCGCGTAGGTCGCTTGATCGGGAAACGAATCGCGCGCTCATTGCATGGATGACGAGGCTCCAGATTGTTCTTTCCATCGATCACACGTCCATTCTTCCTTCCGTGCACCAGGCGGACGGCACCCTTGATCTTTCCCTGCTCCAACTCACCGCGTTCGTCATTCAGGAATTTACGGGAGCGGAAGGGAAGATGGCGGACTACGAACGCGCGCGGCAATTGGGCGCCGGCATTCTTCAGATGCTCCTCGAACCATTTCTTGCAGAAAAACTCGAAGATTCTCCCACTAAATCACCTCTTCCAGAACCGTAAGATATTCAGGAAAGACATCACAGCGAACAGGAAATTTAAGGAGAAGAACACCCAATCGCGCATCAAGAAACTAAAGAGAACAATAACAGCACTGCCGACCATCAGTGCTATTTCCCGCCTCCGCGTTCCGGCATTCATCGCAAAGCCAAGGCCGAGGAGCACCAAACCCACCACAAAGATTGCAGTACTCTCATCTTGAAAAAGCGCTACAGACCATGCCACCAACACAATGCCACCAATGATGAGAATGGGTGTGGTATAGGCATCTGGGATGACGAAGAGCATGCACACGGTTGCGAGGGCAACAAAGGTTTGGAGGATCAGAAAAAAAATCGGACCCCCTTGGAGGTACCCGAGAAGCGCATACATGAACATGCACGCATTTCCCGCAGAAAACAGGTGATTTTTTCTCCTTTGGTCCCGAACGGCAACCCCTGTAACGAGCAGGGCGGAGCCGATGAGACCAACGAGCAGGCGGTACTCCATATCAATCCCGCCGAATGACACTGAGGAACGCCTCCTGGGTGAGCGTTACCTTCCCCATCTGCTTCATCCGCTTCTTGCCCTTTTTCTGTTTCTTGAGGAGCTTCAACTTGCGGCTGACATCGCCGCCGTAGAGGTACCCCGTGACATCCTTCCGCATGGCTCCCAGCGTTTCGCGCGCGACGACCTTCGCCCCCACCGCCGCCTGAATGGGTATCTCGAATTGGGCTTTGGGCAACGCCTCTTTGAGGCGCTTGCAGACCATTGCGCCGACCGCATGCGCCTCACTCCTGTGCACGATGGTACTGAGCGCCTCCGCCGGCTCGCCGAGGAGAAGGATCGCCAACTTCACAAGATCGCCAGCCCTGTATCCCATGGGTGTGTAACTCATCGAACCATAACCGGCCGTCGCGGACTTCAATTTGTCGAAATAATCGAGGATAATCGCCTGGAGCGGCACTTCAAATTTTAGGAGCGCCCGGTTTGCATCGAGATACTCAAGACCGCAATAGGTACCGCGCCGCTCCTGCGTGAGGGTCATGACGGCGCCGATATCCAGCGACCGGCAGACGATCTCGAGCGCGACCCATGGCTCGCGGATTTCGGCAATGCACGACGCGTCCGGAAAATCGGCAGGATTGCTGATCTGCGCCGTATCTGGCTCGTCGGATTTCAAGAGACTCGAACGCACGACACTGGCGGGCTGGCGGACGCAAATCTTCACTTCATAGAGCACGCTCGGCGCCGTGATCACCAGATCGCAGTCGTATTCACGCTCGAGACGCTCCTGGATAATGTCCATGTGGAGGAGACCGAGAAACCCGCAACGAAAGCCGTTTCCCAGTGCGGCATTCCGCTCATGCTCGATGGAAAGCGCGGCGTCGTTGAGCGCCAGCTTCTCCAGCGCGTCGCGCAGATCGGGGTAGCCGTCTGCCTCCGAGGGGTAGAGCCCCGCGAACACCATCGGCTGCACGTGCTTGTACCCCGGGAGCGGCTGCGCGGTCGCCTGATCGGCGACGGTGTCGCCGACTCGCACGAGCTTTACGTCCTTTGCGCCGGTCACCATGTACCCGATCGACCCAGGCGAAAGCTCGTCATCCGCGACGTACTTTGGGGAGAAGTGCCCGACGTCCTGCACCGCGAAACGGCCTTTGGTGCCGAGCAGGAAGACCTCCTGCTCTTTGCGGAAACTGCCGTCGACGACGCGGACGTAGGCGACGACGCCGCGGTAGGTATCCATGACGGCATCGAAAATCAGTGCACGAGAGGAAACCGAGGCAACCGAAGGAACCGACGGAACCAAGGAAATGTCCCCCCCCACGGATGGAGGAGGCACCCGTTCAATAACCGCCCGGAGGAGCTCTTCCACTCCCCTCCCCTCCTTCGCGGAAATGAGGAGGATGTCTTCCTTCTTGCAACCGAGCATGCGCCGGACTTCTTCTCCCACGCGCTCCGGGTCCGCCGCGGGCAGATCGATTTTATTCAGCGCGGGGATAATCACCAGGTCATGCTCCATCGCCATCGTGAGGACCGCGAGCGTCTGCGCCTGAATCCCCTGCGAAGCATCCACAAGGAGAATCGCGCCCTCGCATGCGGCAAGCGATCGGCTGACCTCGTAGCGGAAATCCGTGTGCCCCGGCGTATCAATTAAATTGAGCTGCACCCCCCTGTACTCCATACGCACAGGCGTCAGCTTGATCGTAATGCCTCGCTCACGCTCGAGATCCATCATATCGAGCGCCTGCTCGCGCATCTCACGCTTCTGGAGTGTCCCCGTCACTTCCAGAAAGCGATCGGCGAGCGTCGACTTGCCATGATCAATATGGGCGATGATGCAGAAGTTACGGATGTCCATGTTGCTATCATAGAGGAACCATCACCCACAACCCTCACCCTGCCCTCTCCCTTCAAAGGGAGAGGGTGTTCTGATGAGATCTCCTTCTTTGGAGGGAGAGGGTGTTTTCAACGCTGCACGCAGTGCCTCCTCACCAACCCGTATACGTTCCCGAAGACTTACCAGATCGCGATCCTCCCGATTAAGGGCATCAAGCTTGTCTCCCGGAACCTGCGGCACCGCCTCAAATGGTATTCCAAGCGCGGTGGCAACGATCCCAGCATGGTACCGCTGCGTGAGAAGAAAAGAGGCAGATGCCACCACACGAGAAAGCTCGTCCAGTGTCCGGGGCTCGGCGACGGAGGCATTCGCGCGCGCGCGCCGGGCCTCCTCCGCCTTCCGCCAGAATTCCCGCGAAGAATTCGAACGTGGAATAATGAGTAATTTATTTGAACTAATACACGTTTTACTTGCATCTACAAGCGTAAAAACAGGATCGAAACTAAGAATACATTTTTTATTCAAGCTCCAATGTTCCACGCGCCGAAAGGAAAGCGCGTCACGCACACTAATCAATACGGCGTTCCGCGCAGCCCATCGGGCA
Organism: uncultured Candidatus Peribacteria bacterium; assembly: GCA_964632925.1. Taxonomy (GTDB): domain Bacteria; phylum Patescibacteriota; class Gracilibacteria; order Peribacterales; family Peribacteraceae; genus 01-FULL-54-110. The sequence continues at coordinate 780 of CAZWCH010000066.1, read as the reverse complement.
CACCGATCACAAATCCACGTTCGAAAGGGGCCCATTCCCTGAAATGCCAGAAAAACGGGCTTCCGGAAGAAAACCGCCAGGGCGACATGCCCAAACCAGAGCAGAGGGGCTGCCGCCGACTCGGCATCCGTAAAGAGACTCCCTCCTCCCAAAACGACCCCGTCGCACCGCCAATAGACCCCCACTGTCCGCCACCACGGAGTGAAGAGGGAACGAAAACCAAAAGGCAACCGTGGAATCTCCCTCTCTCCTTTGGGATGCGCGGACACCACCATCCACTCGACTTCCGGGAACCGCCGGAGGAAATACTCCATCAATGCATCATCCCCCACATTGCCAACGCCGTAGTTCCCTATGAGGAGATACCGCATAGGACCAGTTTACAACTTCCCTCCCCCCGCGGGAGAGGGCAGGGTGAGGGGCTACCCTCTACTAGGCCACCACCTCCTTCTGCCCCTTCGCTTGCTCCCCCGCCGTCGTCAACCGCTCCTCCAAACGCGCAGTCTTCCCGGAACTCCGACGAAGGAATGTGAGACGCGCACGACGCACGTTCGCGATTTTGCGCACTTCTATCCGTTCAACACGCGGAGAATGGAGCGCGTAGACCTTTTCGACCCCCACCCCCGACACCACGCGCCGCAAGGTGAACGACCGGTCGGTCGGAACATGCCCCTTGTGCACGGCAATGACGATCCCTTCAAACTGCTGCACGCGCTCTTTCTCCCCTTCCTGGATCCGCTCATGCACCCGCACTGTGTTCCCCGGCCGGATTTCCGGCCG
>CAZWCH010000065.1:4095-4866 GCA_964632925.1 uncultured Candidatus Peribacteria bacterium | reverse complement strand
TCCGTGAGCCGCGCGCCGCGGTCGAGCTGCTTCTTTGTCGCGTCGTCGAGATCGGAGCCGAATTGCGAGAAGACGGCGAGCTCCCGGTACTGCGCGAGGTCGAGACGCAGTTTCCCTGCCACCTTCTTCATGGATTTCCGCTGGGCGGCGGACCCGACGCGGGAGACGGAGAGGCCAACGTTCACCGCGGGGCGGATACCCTTGTAGAAGAGGTCGCCTCGGCAGGGCCGTGAGAGTACCGCCGCCGCGCTCGTCACTGAGGCACACCGCGCGCTCGAGGAGGCGGGAATGGAGGTAGAACACGTCGCCGGGGTACGCTTCGCGCCCCGGAGGGCGGCGCAGAAGCAGCGAGATCTGACGGTAGGCCCACGCGTGCTTCGAGAGATCGTCGTAGATGCAGAGGACGTCTTTTCCCTGGTCGAGGAAGTATTCGCCCATGGCGCAACCGGCGAAGGGAGCGAGGAAGGAGAGAGCGGCGGATTCCGCCGCCGCCGCGCTCACGACGATCGTGTAGTCCATGGCGCCGTGCTTGGTGAGTTCGGCGACGATTTTTGCCACTTTCGCTTCTTTCTGGCCGATGGCGACGTAAATGCAGATCACGGGGCGGTCCGTCGTCTGCGTCTGCTTCTGATTGATGATGGCGTCGAGCGCCACGGCGGTTTTCCCCGTCTGCCGGTCGCCGATGATGAGTTCGCGCTGTCCGCGCCCGATGGGGATCATGGCGTCGATGGCCTTGATGCCGGTCTGGAGAGGAACGCTCACGGATTTTCT
>CAZWCH010000065.1:0-4085 GCA_964632925.1 uncultured Candidatus Peribacteria bacterium | reverse complement strand
GCGAGGGGGGGGTGATGCCGGTGGGGAGGGGGTCGGTGGTGGGGTGTGTCGGGTTGATCGGCGGGGCGAGGTTTAGGAGGGGGGACGGGGGTGTCGTGAGCGGCGGCGCTCCGCCGTCCTTGATCTCGCCGAGGGGAGAAACGACGCGGCCGAGGAGGGCTTCCCCCACGGGGACCGAGAGGATCTGCCCTGTGGCTTTCACAGTCTGCCCCTCCCGGATATGTCCGTAATCTCCGAGGATGATGGCGCCGACACTCTCCTCTTCGAGGTTGAGGGCGACGCCCATGACCCCTTCGCCGAAATCGATCATTTCCGCGGAACCAATGCGGGAGAGTCCGTCGAGTTTTGCGATGCCGTCGCCCACTTCCAGCACGTTCCCCACGTGCTCATGCTGCACTTCCGGGCGGAACGTTCTGAGGCGTTCGGAGAGAGCGGAGAGGAGCGAATCACTGAGCGTCATAGGGGAGAGGGGAGGAGAGGTGCCGGTGCAGGGAAGTGATGGCGCCGCGGAGCGATGCGTCAAACCGCTCGTCGCGGTACGCAAGGAGAGCGCCGCCGAGGAGATGCGCGTCGGCGGACTCGCGGACTTCCACGGGCTTGCCGATGGAGAGGCGGAGGAACGACGCGATGGATTCCGCATGCTTTCCCGCCGAACCGGAAGGGGTTTGGATGGAGAGGGGGAGCACGATGTCCTCGCGGAGGACGGCGCGTTGCACGAGGCGGTGGAAGGTCATCTTTTGGGAGGAGAAACCGTGGCGGTCCAGGAGGCGAAAAGCGGCGTCCGCGAGGGCGGGAAGATCTTTTTTTGGGATCGTCCGCGCCGTTGCGAGAGTGGCCAGTGCGAGAGCCGGAAGGAACTTCATGCGAGAAGCGTGGGAAGGGAACGTTCAACGGACGTGAGGATGCGCTCCTGGTCGCGCGGGGAGAATTCCCGTTCGAGGATGTTTTCCGTCACGCGGAGAATCGCCGTCGCGAGCATTTTTTGCGTTTCCCGCAGGGCGAGCGCACGCTCGGCACGGAGCTGCTCGTGTCCCTTGGCGAGGATGGCTTGTGCTTCCAGGGTGGCAGTGCGGAGGATTTCCGCCTTCGCGCGTTCCGCGTCATTTTTCGCTTTCTCGAGGAACGATCCGCATTCCTGGTCAATGTTCCGCAGGGCCTCCTCGCGGGCCTTGGCGAGTTCCTCCTTCTCATGGCTTATTTTTTCGGCGTCTTCCATTGCTTTGCGGATGCGTTCCCGTCGTTCGTCAATGACGCGGAGGAGCGGCCGGTACACGAAGAGCGTGAGGACCGAAAGAAGGATCGCGAAATTGGCGATCTGCGCGAGGAGCAGTTTCCAATCCACGCCGAGTTTTTGCAGTAACTCCATAAGGGGCGGTTGGTGGGGATAGTGAAGCTATACCACTTTCCAAGCTTCCAAGTGTCAGCTGTCAGGGTGGCGAAGTACACCTGAAAGCTGAAAGCTAAAACCTGAAAGCTTGTTAGACGAACTTAATAATCAAGGCGACCACCAGCGAGTAAATCGCGATTGCCTCCGTGAAAGCCACGGCAAGCACCAGCGGAGTCTGGATGCGTCCGGCGGCCTCGGGATTGCGGCCGATGGCTTCCATGGCCTTGCTCGCGATCCATCCGATGGAGAAGGCCGGCACCACGCTGCCGAGAATCATGGTGAGCGCGACGAACGTATTTTTGTCCCAGGAACCCGTGAGCTTGGTCACGGTGCCGATGGCGTCTGCATGTTCCATAAGAGAGGGGGGAGGGGAAGAAGAAGAAAAACGCGCGGATTCTAATGGTGTGGTGTGTGGGAAGCAAGGGGAGAGTGGGCTTCCTCATGCCCGTGGGCCATCGTTGCCATTTTGAGGAAGACGATCGTGAGGAGGGCGAAGACGAGGCCCTGGATGAAGCCGACGAAGATCTCGAGACCGAGGAAGGGGAGGGGAGCGAGGTACGGCATGAGGAAGGAAATGACGACGAGGAGAACCTCCCCCGCGAAGATGTTCCCGAAGAGACGGAAGGTGAAGGAGATGACCTTCGCGAACTCCGCGATGAGCTCGAGGATGCCGACGAAGCTCATGATGGGATCCCTCCAGGGAGCGACGAAATACTTTCCGGCGTAGGGGAGGATGCCGAGGGCCGCGATGCCGAAGACCTGCGTCATCGTGACGGAGATGAGGGCGACGGCAAGAGTCATGTTCACGTCGGCGTTCATTGAGCGGAAGAGGGGGATGGGAATGAGATGTCCTTCATGCATTCCTTCGATGGTGATGCTGCCGACTCCGGGCAATATGCCCATCCAGTTCGCGAGCACGAGGAAAAGGAAAATCGTCGCGACGAGCGGGAAGAACCGGCGGGTCTTTGCGCGGTCCTGCACGACCGAATCGAAAAAATCGAAGAGTCCTTCGATGATGAGTTCCATGAAGGCCTGAAAGCGACAGGGAATCGTCCGGTAGTTGGTAAGCCGTAGGCGCAGCGCCAGAGCGAAGAACACGAGTATCGCGAGCCATGCCATGAGCATGGTGTTGCGGAGTTCGAAGGCACCCAGGTGCCCGATGGTTTCGGAGGCCAGTGTGGGGGCGGCGATTGCGGCCATGGAGGGAAGTGTACCCATTTCCCTCTTCCCGCGGGAGAGGGCAGGGTGAGGGGCTACCGCGGGAGAATCTCCTTCAGTCTCCGGTACGTGCCGAGTGCCGATAGTCCCATAGCGAGGCCGAGACCGAGGAGGAGAAGCCACGGGGACGTGCCGAGCATTCGATCGAGGTAGGCCCCGCCGAAGCCGAAGAGGACGGCAGGGATCGCAATGATGTAGCCGAGGCTCCACGCGAGGCGGACTGCGAGGAGGAGATCGGCTGCAATGGAACGCTGGACCATGGTGTTCAGTACTGGTACGTGGTTCTGTCAGGCTGCACGAGCGAAGACCGATGCGGTTCGGATTCAATCGGGCAAGCGAGTGCTGCCTGGCGAACCACGAGAGGATCGATGTCTCCTGACGACCTTCAGCCGCGCGAGTTCCCGTTCGAGTATTGCCGAAACCTCCGCGAATTCTTCCGCGTCCGCCCGCTTTTCCTTGAGGAGTTGTTCCGCTTTCTCCTTCGCCTGTCGGACAGCCTCTTCCTCAAGCTCGGCGGCGCGGTCGGCGGTGTCCGCGAGGACGCGGACATGTGTTCCGTCCACTTCGATTACCCCGCGGGAGACAGCGAAGAGATGCTCCTCCCCCTTCTGCCGGAGGAGGATGGATCCGGGGGAAAGGATGCTGAGGAGTGGGATATGGTGAGGAAGGACGGTGATTTCCCCCTGGGGAGTGGGGAGGGAAACGGCGTCGACATCGTCCTCGAAGACGACGCGGTCGGGGGTGATGAGTTCAAGGTGGAGAGTCGTCATAATTCTTAATTCTTACTTCCTAATTCTTACTTCTTCATCTCCTCGTCGATGCCGCCCTTCATATAGAACGCCTGCTCCGGAACGTCGTCGAGGTCGCCGTCGAGGATCGCCTTGAAGCCGCGCACGGTTTCCTCCCGTTTCACGAATTTTCCGGGGGTTCCCGTGAATGTCTCTGCGACGAAGAAGGGCTGGCTGAGGAATTTCTGGATTTTCCGCGCGCGCTGAACGGAGCGTTTGTCCTCTTCGGAAAGTTCCTCCATGCCGAGGATGGCGATGATGTCCTGGAGTTCTTTGTAACGTTGCAGAACTTTCTGCACCGCGCGGGCCGTCTGGTAGTGCTCCTCGCCGACGAGGGCGGGGGAGAGGATGGTCGAAGTGGAATCGAGGGGATCGACTGCCGGGTAGATGCCGAGTTCCGCGAGGGAGCGCGTGAGGACGATCGTGGAATCGAGGTGGCCGAAGGTCGTCGCGGGGGCGGGGTCGGTGAAGTCGTCCGCCGGGACGTAGACCGCTTGGACCGACGTAATGGAGCCGCGCTTCGTCGAGGTGATCCGCTCCTGCACCTGTCCCATTTCATTCGCGAGCGTCGGCTGGTAGCCGACGGCCGAAGGAATGCGGCCGAGGAGAACGGAGACTTCGGAACCCGCCTGCGTGAAGCGGAAGATGTTATCGATGAAGAGCAGGACGTCGCGTCCTTCCTCATCGCGGAA
>CAZWCH010000064.1:0-4936 GCA_964632925.1 uncultured Candidatus Peribacteria bacterium | reverse complement strand
CCCCCAGGAGCAGCTGCTCCTGGGGGATTGGCGCTAGGAAACGGAAACCGTTTCCCGCACCCGCGCCGTTTCCGCCTGCGCGCGGGCGATCTGCGCGTTCGTCGCACAGATGTAGACGAACCGCTCCGTGCGGCCATCCGGCAGGTCGCGGAATTCGTAGACCAGCGACGGAGAGGCAGGGAACCGGATATACAACGTCCCATCGTCCCGCGACTGTCCGACGCATTCCGGCTGCCGGCCCGCGAAGCGGATGGCGGGCGACACGTCGCTCCTCGATTCTCCGAGATGCGCCGCGACGATCACTCCCGGCCGGACGCGGATGACTGCGGTCGGCGCACCGCCCGGGGTTTTCCCCTCTGCGATTGCGGCCAACCATTCTTCCACCCGCCATTTACTCTGACGCATACGACCTCCCTCACACCACCGTCCTACCACGGTAGCTTCGGAACGAATGCCATCGGTAGGGATGGCTTCCGCACAGCATGAAAGAACGCGGCTTTGGCAAGCCAAAGCCGCGGCATACTACCTATGGAATCACGCCTGTCAATGACTGCGGTGGTAACCGCTCACTGAGCGCTTCCTTCTCCCTTACGAAAGGGAGAAGGTAAGAATGAGGGTGAGCGGTTTTACCTGCTGTGCTATAGTCTGATCATGCAGCACGGTGCTGCATCGCTCTTTTCTTTTTTCGGGAGACAACACATGTCTTGGCACAGGAAAGGCGGCGATGTTTTCGCCACCATTGAGGAACACGGCACGAAGAGGATCGAACACGTGCGGCGGCGCATCGCACAGGCAATGGAACTCCTCCTGATGGGGGCGGCCATCTTCCTCGTCCTGCAGCTCCTCTTCGGACAGGGCATCCTGTGGCATGTGCCCACCGGCACCGATCTCCTGACGGTCTTCGTGATGGCAGGCGCCTGCCACACCCTTGCGAAGAACGACGTAAAACTGCTGAAGGGGTTCTGGAAGCGGGTCGAGCAATGGCTCCGTAAAGGCATGCGCACTGTGGAGATTCTCCTCTTCGGCTACGGCGCGTTCTGGTTCTTCCGGATGGCGCTCGTTGACCGATCGCTCCCCATGGAGGCGGGACTGGCAGGGCTCCTCGGCATCTTCGCAATGGCAATCGTCTGCCACACCACAGCAAAAGAGGATCAAGAAGAACAAGAGGAAAAGAAGTGAAAAGAGTGCAGGGAAGACTCTGCTGGCAACCTCCGGGTTGCCAGCTTTTTAAGCGAATGCGTGTCACCCTGAGCTCGTCGAAGGGCGACACACGATGCTATGGTTCGACGGGCTCACCATGACACGCGGAGTATTCCCGTAACCACCGTTCCCACACTGCCCGCGTCTCCGGAACCTTCCGCACAATCGTCTCCTCCGGCTTCGACAGCGCCCCTTCCGGAGGACAGGAAGACGGGACATTGCCTCGCAGGACATCGGTAATACGATGACGCGTCCCGAGAAGGTACCGCCGAACAGCCGGGTAGAGTTCCGCATAGCGCAGGAGAATGGGCACGTGATACGCATGCACCTCGATCCCCATCCACTGGAGATTCCCCCGCAGAAGAGGAGAACATTCGTCATTGTTCCCGGCCTCGGCCCAGGCCCGTCCCGCTGTTCCCAAATACCCCAGTTGCTCCACGGCCTCGAAGGCATGACCAAGCTTCGAACCTTCTCCCGTCATGCGGAGATGCGGCTTCTCCCGCAACACGCTCTCGATTGTCCGCCGAACGCGGCATGCAATTTCCTCCCCAAAACACTCCAGCGCAATCTCCGGGATGAGACGGAGCTCGTCCTCCTCTTCCGTATTCGTCTTCCGACCATACGGAACATCGCCGATGACCGCCTCCGCCCAGTCGTGCGTGACTGCCGTGAGGAGGAGAATTTCCTGCTCTTCACGTGAAAAATCCGTGTTCCCGCGGAGAAACACCCGCATGACCCGGTAACTACACCAATGATGTTCGAGATTGTTCACATCGGGCCCGAGCAGCTTCTCCCACTCCTTGTGCGTGACTTCCGGCGACTTGAAAAAGCGCCACCGGATGTTTTTCGCCAGCGTCTGTCCGTAGGACGTTGCCGAAAAACGATCGTGGATGTCTCGAAATGTGAGGACGCCCTGCTCCGTGGCAATGCCGGTTGGAAGGACGCGCTCCATAGGGCCGGCGATTTTCTCGCACTTCCCTCTCTTCCGCGAGAATCTCTCCTTGCGTCTTTCTATAAAATAATGCCTGGTTTTCTCTCGATTTCGCTGTGCCAGGCTGCACGAGCGCAGACCGATGCGGTTCGGATTCAATCGGGCAAGCGAGTGCTGCCTGGCACAGCGAGAAAGAAAATGTTAGCCTACCGCGCGATGCCACTATCGTCTTCCTCTCACGCCTCCTCGATGCCGACGCGCTGGATCGTCATCGACGGCGCGCCGTCTTCGGGAAAAACAACGGTCGTCCACGCGCTCCAACGGAGGGGGCTGCGCATCATCCCGGAAGTCGCTCGCGCGTTCGTCGAAATGGAGCTCGCGCGAGGGAGGCCGCTCGAAGACGTGCGGGGAGATCCGCGCGCTTTTCAGGGGGCGGTCATCGATCTCTTCGTCGAACGGGAACGCCGCCTTCCCGCCGGAGAGACGCTCATCCTCGACGTCGGGCTCCCCGGCTGCTCCGCCTACGTCCGCCTCCATAAGCTCGAAGGGCTCCCCGATCCTCTGGCCGCCCACACGCACCGCTACCAGCACGTCTTTCTCTTTGACCGTCTCCCCTTCGAGGAAGACCACGTCCGCACGGAAAACGAGGCAATGGCGATCTTCCTCGACCGGGCGATCGAAGAGGCGTATCTCCGCCTCGGGTATTCCCCCACGCGCGTCCCTGTGATGGATGTCGAAGAGCGCGCGACATTTGTAATGGAACACATAACAAAGGTGCGGATGGATGCCCCTGCAGTGGCTGCATTGTAGTACGGAAAAAACTTCTCTTTCTGTCACTGCACCAGGCCGCATTCGCTTGCCCGATTGAATCCGAACCGCACCGGTCTGCGCTCATGCAGTCTGGTGCAGCGAGAGTATTTTTCCATCATTTTCCCCCTCCCCGGGCTGCGATCACTTCCTCCGCAACATTTTTGGGCACCTTTGCGTAGTGGCTCGGTTCCATGCTGTAACTCGCGCGCCCTTGCGTCATCGACCGGATATCCGTCGCATAGCCGAACATTGCGGCGAGCGGAACATTGACGCTGATCACTTTCGCCATTCCCCGATCCGACGTCCCCAGGATGAGACCGCGACGCGCATTGAGGTCTCCCATCACGTCCCCGAGGAATTCCTCCGGCGTGACGACTTCGACCCTCATCACCGGTTCCAGAAGAACGGGGTCGGCTTTCTTCGCCGCCTCCTGTAAGCCGATACTCGCAGCGATCTTGAACGCCATCTCGGAGGAATCCACATCGTGGTAGCTGCCGTCGATCAGCTCCACCTTCACGTCGACGACGGGGTATCCTGCGATGATCCCCCGGCTCATCCCCTCCTGGAATCCCTTGTCGCACGGCGCGATGTACTCCCGCGGGATTTTCCCGCCGACGACCTGGTTATCGAATTCGTAGCCCTTTCCGGGTTCCTGCGGAATGAGCCGGAATACCACGTGACCGTACTGGCCACGACCCCCCGTCTGCTTGATGTACTTCCCCTCCCCTTCGATTTCTTTCTGAATCGTTTCCCGGTACGCAACTTGGGGCTTGCCGACGTTCGTCTCCACCTTGAACTCCCGCCGCATGCGATCGACCAGGATGTCGAGATGGAGCTCCCCCATGCCCGAAATGATCGTCTGTCCCGTTTCGTCGTCGGTCCGCACACGGAACGTCGGGTCCTCTTCCACCAGCTTTTGGAGCGCCACCCCCATTTTCTCCTGATCGACCTTCGTCTTCGGCTCAATCGCCTGCGAAATGACCGGCTCCGCAAACGTGATGGACTCGAGCTGCACGGGATTCGCTTCATCGCAGAGCGTATCGCCCGTGCGGACGTCTTTGAGACCGATGGCCGCCCCGATGTCCCCCGCCCGGATTTCCGGAATTTCCTCCCGATGATTCGCATGGAGACGCACGATCCGCCCGATGCGTTCCCTCCCGTTCGTCCGCGCGTTGAGCGCAGCCGTGCCGCTCTTCAGCACGCCGGCGTAGACGCGGATGAACGTGAGTTTTCCCACGTACGGATCCGTCGCGATCTTGAATGCAATAGCGGCCAGAGGCTGGGCGTCCGCCGCCATGCGCTCACAGGGGTCCTGCGTTTTCGGATTCACCCCCTTCACCGGTGGGATATCGAGAGGAGACGGCAGATAGGCCGCCACGGCGTCGAGAACAAGTTGCACGCCCATATTCTTGAGCGACGAACCGCAGAGGACAGGTTCGATCTTTCCGGATACCGTCGCCTTCCGGATGCCCAGCACGAGCTCCTCATCCGTCAGTGCCCCGTTCTGGAGGAAACGATCGATGAGATCATCCGACGCCTCCGCCACTTTCTCCATGAGAACGGCGCGGTATTCCGTCACCTGGTTCTCCATATCGGGCGGTATCGGTACTTCCCTCTGCTCTTCCCCGTGCTCTCCCGTGAATTCATACGCCTTCTTTCCGACCAGATCGACGATGCCTTTGAATGTCCCCTCGGCGCCGATGGGGAGCTGAATGGCAACGGCGTTCTTGCTGAGACGGTCATGAATCGATCCCAACGACATGAAGAAATCTCCGCCGGTCTTATCCATCTTGTTCACGAACGCGAGGCGCGGCACATGGTATTTGTCGGCCTGGCGCCAGACGGTTTCGCTCTGCGGCTCGACCCCCTGGCTGCCATCGAAGACGACCACGCCCCCGTCGAGCACGCGGAGGCTCCGCTCCACTTCCGCCGTGAAATCGACGTGCCCCGGCGTATCGATCAGGTTAATGGTAATGTCCGTCTCCCCCGCCTCTC